>JBFFZT010000183.1:0-4962 GCA_041568535.1 Burkholderiales bacterium
AACGTCATGCTGCTGCGCCCCAGCCGCGATGCGCGGCACAGGACGTCGAGCTCATCGTCGTAGCCGGCCGAACCGAGGTACTCCACCGTGGCCTTGCGCAGGAACATGTCGCTCGCGTAGCGCTCGACGTAGCCCTCCGGATAAGGCAGACCGATCGCGCGCCAGTACTCGGCGATCGCCGTGTCGATGTAGGTGAGATAGTGGCCATTGAAAACGATCTTTTGCATGTCCACTTCGGACCAGCGCACGCGCAGGCGGTGCGCGCAGGCAAAATCGTCTCGGGGCATGGAACCGGTCTCCGGGATAAACGGCGCAATGTTAGCTCGGCCGCGAAGCGCGCGCGGCTAGAATGGTGCCGCGGCCAGCGCATGACGAAGGACACACCGAAATCGTCCGCAGCGAGCAACGAGGAAAGATTCCTCGAGCAGATGAGCCGCGAGCTCGCCGGCTGGAGCGATCCGGCGGTGCGCCTGCGCCAGGCCCTGGCCCGGGACGAGCTGCAGCTGTATTGCCAGCCGATACTGTCGCTGCGCCCGCCCGGCGCGTTCACCATGGCCGAGACGCTCGTGCGCCTGCGCGAGGAAGAGTCGCTCCTGCTGCCGCCCGGCGATTTCCTGCCCGCGTTCGAGCACTTCGGGATGATGGGCGAGCTGGACCGCTGGGTGGTGCGCCACGTGGCGCGCTGGCTGGCCAATCCGCCGCCGACCGGCCCGCAGCGCCTGAACGTCAACGTGTCCGCGCAGACCCTCGCCGATGCGCGCTTTCCCGGATTCGTCGCCGACGAGCTGCTGGCGCGGCGCGTGCCGCCGCCGTCGCTCACTTTCGAGGTGGACGAAGGCGATACGCTGTCGCGCCTTGAAGCGGCAACGCGCTTTGCGCATGCGGTGAAGAAGATCGGCTGCAAGGTGCTGATCGACGGCTTCGGCCAGCGCTCGGTGTCGTTTCTCGCCTTGAAGACGATGCGCGCCGATTTCGTGAAGGTGGACGGCTCGATCGTGCGCGCGCTGCTGCGCAGCGAAGTGGCGCGCCACAAGCTGAAGGCGGTGCTGCGGGTCGGCGAGGCGATCGGGTTCGAGGTGATCGCGGAGTGCGTCGAGGAACCCGAGATCCTGGCGCAGCTGCGCGAGGCGCACGTCGGCTACGCGCAGGGCTTTGGCATCGCCCGCCCGGCGCCCATCGATCGCTCGGCCGAGCCGCGCGTGCCATGATTCGCTCTGCATGGATCCGAGCGTTCTGCAGGCGATGGCGCGCTGGCCGGACGTGCCCGCCGTGTACGGCTGGCTCGCGCTCGATCGCCGCGGCAACTGGCTGCTGAAGCATCCCGCGCGGGAGGCGTTCGGTCGCATCGGCAACGCGGCGCTGCGCGAGTTCATCGCTCGCAACTACCAGGCGGATGCGCGCGGCTGCTGGTACTTCCAGAACGGGCCGCAACGCGTCTTCGTGTCGCTCGCCTACGCGCCGCTCGTCTTGCACTATGAGGGCGAGACGCTGGTCGATCACTGCGGCCGCGCGACGCGCGCGCAGGCCACGTTCGCTGACGAGGAAGGGTCGATTCTGATTCTCGGCGAGCGCGGCCTGGGCTTGCTCGACGACCGCGACCTGGAGAAATTCGCGGCGCGTCTGGATGCGGATTGGCGCACGTTGCCGCAGGTCGCTGCGCGCGACGCCGCCGCGCGTTTCGGCTTCGTGCGCGCACCGTCCGATTCCTTGCGCTGACCCGGTTTCCTCCTTATAATCCGGCCTCTTTTTTGGCGCCTGGGCGGCTACGGGTTCGCTGGACGTGGCCGCCCGGTTTGTTTCTGGGATCAGAAAATAATGCCTACAGTCAATCAGTTACGGCGTGGTATCCGGGCCGCGCGGCCCCCGAAATCGAAGGTGCCGGCGCTCGCCGGCTCGCCGCAGAAGCGCGGCGTGTGCACGCGCGTGTATACCACCACGCCGAAGAAGCCGAACTCGGCGCTGCGCAAGGTGGCGAAGGTGCGCCTCACCAACGGCTTCGAGGTGATCGGCTACATCGGCGGCGAAGGCCACAACCTGCAGGAGCACTCGGTGGTGCTGATTCGCGGCGGGCGCGTGAAGGACCTGCCGGGCGTGCGCTATCACATCGTGCGCGGCTCGCTCGACACGCAGGGCGTGAAGGACCGCAAGCAGAGCCGCTCCAAGTACGGCGCCAAGGCGCCGAAGACGGCCTAAAGAGAGATCAGCGCCCATGCCGCGTCGCAGAGAGGTTCCCAAGCGCGAGATCCTGCCGGATCCGAAGTTCAATCATCCGGACGTCGCCAAGTTCATCAACGTGCTGATGACGCGCGGCAAGAAGTCCGTGGCCGAAGGCATCGTGTATCGCGCCTTCGACGTCATCAAGTCGAAGTCGGGCAAGGACCCGGTCGAAGTGTTCACGCAGGCGGTGCAGAACGTGAAGCCGGTGGTCGAGGTGAAAAGCCGGCGCGTCGGCGGCGCCAACTACCAGGTGCCGGTGGAAGTGCGCCCGGTGCGGCGCGTGGCGCTGGCGATGCGCTGGATCCGCGAGGCGGCGCAGAAGCGCGGCGAGAAGTCGATGACCGTGCGACTGGCGGGCGAGCTGCAGGAAGCCGCCGAAGGCCGCGGCGGCGCAATGAAGAAGCGCGAGGAAGTTCATCGCATGGCGGACGCCAACAAAGCGTTCGCCCACTACAGGTTCTAAAGGGATTTCTGGTGAGTATCGTGGCGCGCAAGACCCCCATCGAAAGGTACCGGAACATCGGCATCTCGGCGCACATCGACGCCGGCAAGACGACGACCACCGAGCGCATCCTGTTCTACACGGGCGTGTCGCACAAGATCGGCGAGGTGCACGACGGCGCCGCCATCATGGACTGGATGGAGCAGGAGCAGGAGCGCGGCATCACCATCACGTCGGCCGCCACCACCTGCTTCTGGAAGGGCATGGACCAGTCCTATCCCGAGCACCACATCAACATCATCGACACGCCGGGGCACGTCGACTTCACCATCGAGGTCGAGCGCTCGATGCGCGTGCTCGACGGCGCGTGCATGGTGTACGACGCGGTGGCCGGCGTGCAGCCGCAGTCCGAGACCGTGTGGCGCCAGGCGAACAAGTACCGCGTGCCGCGGCTCGCGTTCATCAACAAGATGGACCGCGTCGGCGCCACCTTCTTCAAGTCGTACGAGCATATTCGCAACCGCCTCAAGGGCAACCCGGTGCCGATCCAGATTCCGATCGGCGCCGAGGAAAAGTTCGCCGGCGTGATCGACCTGGTGACGATGGAAGCGATCTACTGGGACGACGCCACGCAGGGCATGAAGTTCGAGCGAAAGCCGATCCCGGCGGAGCTCGCCGCCGAAGCCAAGCAATGGCACGACAAGATGATCGAGGCGGCGGCCGAAGCCAACGAAGAGCTGATGAACAAGTACCTCGAATCGGGTCAGTTGTCGGTCGAGGAGGTCAAGCGCGGGTTGCGCCTGCGCACGATCAACAACGAGATCGTGCCGATGCTGTGCGGCTCGGCGTTCAAGAACAAGGGCGTGCAGGCGATGCTCGACGCGGTGATCGACTACCTGCCCTCGCCCGTCGACATCCCGCCGGTGAAGGGTGCGACCGAGAGCGGCGAACCCGACGTGCGCAAGCCCGAAGACGAGGAGCCGTTCGCGGCGCTGGCGTTCAAGATCATGACCGACCCGTTCGTCGGGCAGCTGTCGTTCATCCGCGTTTACTCCGGCGTTCTGGCCTCGGGCGACACCGTCTACACGTCGGTGCGCAGCAAGAAGGAGCGCATCGGGCGGCTGCTGCAGATGCATGCCAACGAGCGCAAGGAGATCAAGGAAGTGCGCGCCGGCGACATCGCCGCGGTGGTCGGGCTGAAGGACGTCATCACCGGCGAGACCATCTGCGACGCGAAGAAGATCATCGTCCTGGAGCGCATGGAGTTCCCGGACCCGGTGATCTCGCAGGCGGTCGAGCCCAAGACCAAGGTCGACCAGGAGAAGATGGGCGTGGCGCTCGGGCGCCTGGCGCAGGAAGACCCGTCGTTCCGCGTGCGCACCGACGAGGAGTCGGGCCAGACCATCATCTCGGGCATGGGCGAGCTGCACCTGGAGATCATCGTCGATCGCATGAAGCGCGAGTTCGGCGTGGAGGCCTCGGTCGGCAAGCCGCAAGTCGCCTACCGCGAGACGTTCAAGAAGACGCTCGATTCCGAGGGCAAGTTCGTCAAGCAGTCCGGTGGCCGCGGGCAGTACGGCCACGTCTGGCTGAAACTCGAGCCGCAGCCCGCCGGCAAGGGCTACGAGTTCGTGGACGCCATCAAGGGCGGGCGTGTGCCGCGCGAGTTCATCCCGGCGGTGAAGAAAGGCGTGGACGAGGCGCTGCAGGACGGCGTGCTCGCCGGCTATCCGGTGGTGGACGTGAAAGCCACCCTGTTCGACGGCTCGTACCACGACGTCGACTCCAACGAGAACGCCTTCAAGATGGCGGCCATCTTTGCGTTCAAGGACGGCATGCGCGCCGCGACCCCGGTGCTGCTCGAGCCGATCATGGCGGTCGAGGTCGAAACGCCGCCGGACTTCATGGGCAACGTGGTCGGCGACCTGTCGTCGCGCCGTGGCGTGATCCAGGGCATGGAGGACGTGATCGGCGTGAAGGTGATCAAGGCCGAAGTGCCGCTGGGCGAGATGTTCGGCTATTCGACCGCGCTGCGCTCCGCAACCCAGGGCCGCGCCACCTACACCATGGAATTCAAGCACTACGCCGAGGCGCCGAAGAGCGTCGCCGAGGCGGTGATCACGGCAAGAAGCAAGTAACCACAAGACTCGAGGATTTCGGATCATGGCAAAAGGCAAATTCGAGCGTACGAAGCCTCACGTGAACGTGGGGACGATTGGGCACGTGGATCACGGCAAGACGACGCTGACGGCGGCGATGACGCACATCCTGGCGAAGAAGTACGGCGGGGAGGCGAGGAACTA
>JBFFZT010000184.1:0-4959 GCA_041568535.1 Burkholderiales bacterium
AGCCGCCGACCTTGCCGTAGCGGCGCGCGGCGGCGGCGAAGTCCACGTGCGTGAACGCGTGCGCCGCGGCGCTGCCCGGCGCGATGCCGTAGCGCGCGCCGAACTCCGCGCCCACCGGCTCGCGGTAATACACGGGCAGGAGCTGCGCATGCGCATCGGTCATGTGCAGCAGCGACACATTGCCGAACGGCGGCAGATCGTAGAGCTCGCTCGCGGCCTGCGCTTCGCTCCACTCCGGTCGGAGCGTCGCACCCGCGGCGGCGGCGAGCGTAAGGAGTCTCAGAAATTCGCGTCTTTGCATACGTACATTCTGCACGACTGGGCGGGCGCGCGCGGATCAGACGGACTTATCGGCGGATCAGTACGACACAGTTGCCCGGCGGTCGCGCGCCTGCGGACAATGCCCGCATGCCCGGACTGGTCAAACCGCACGGGGGCGGGCCGCTCAAGCCGCTGATGCTCGCGGACGAGGCGCTCGCCGCCGAGCGCGCGCGCGCCGCCGCGCTGCCCAAGCTGCGCGTGAGCTCGCGCGAGAAGGGCGACCTGATCATGCTCGGCATCGGCGGCTTCACGCCGCTCGCGGGCTTCATGACGCGCGCCGACTGGGAAGGCGTGTGCGACGGCTACCGCACGGCGGCGGGCCTGTTTTGGCCGATCCCGATCACGCTGTCCGCGGACAAGGCGGCCGCCGAGGGCATCCAGACCGGGGCGGACATCGCGCTCCTCGACGCCGAGGACGGCAGCGTGCTCGCCACGATGAAGGTCACCGAGAAGTACGCGATCGACAAGGCGCACGAGTGCATGTCGGTGTTCCGCACGGTGGATGCTGCGCATCCCGGCGTGAAGCTGGTGATGGAGCAGGGCGAGGTGAACCTCGCCGGGCCGGTCAAGGTGCTCTCGGACGGCGGCTTCAAGGCGAAGTACGGGGCCCTCTTCATGACGCCGGCCGAGACGCGCGCCGAGTTCGAGCGCCTGGGCTGGTCGAAGGTCGCCGCGTTCCAGACCCGCAACCCGATGCACCGCTCGCACGAGTACCTCGCCAAGGTGGCGATCGAGACCTGCGACGGGGTGCTCGTGCATTCGCTGCTGGGCGCGCTCAAGCCCGGCGACATCCCGGCCGACGTGCGCACGCGCGCCATCGGCGTGCTGATGCAGAAGTACTTCCGGTCGGGCACCGTGGTGCAGGCGGGCTATCCGCTCGACATGCGCTACGCGGGGCCGCGCGAGGCGCTGCTGCATGCCCTCTTTCGCCAGAACTACGGTTGCTCGCACCAGATCGTCGGCCGCGACCACGCCGGCGTCGGCAGCTACTACGGGCCGTTCGACGCGCACCGCATCTTCGACGAGATGCCAGCCGGCGCGCTCGAGACGCAGCCGCTCAAGATGGACGTGACCTTCTGGTGCTACAAGTGCGGCGGCATGGCCTCAGGGCGCACCTGTGCGCACGCTGACGCCGACCGGCTGCAGGTGTCGGGCACGCAGTTGCGTCAGTGGCTGTCGGAAGGCAAGCCCGTGCCGCCCGAGTTCTCGCGGCCCGAGGTGCTGGAGATCCTGCGCGCCTACTACGTGACGCTGAAGGACAAGGCGGCCTAGGCGGCGGAGCGTTCGGACGCCGCGCCCTGCATCGCGGCGAAGCGCTCCTTGGCGAACAGCACGAAGCTGTTCACAAGGCGCGAGTGAAAGCGCTCCTTCGGATAGACCACGGCGAGGTGGCGCGTGAGGCGCGGGACGAGCGGCACGCGCACCAGCTGGCCGAGCTGAATTTCCTTCGCCACCGTGGCGCGCGACATGATCGTGAACCCCAGACCGGTGGCGGTGAGGCCCTTCAGCGACTCGGGACTGCCCAGCTCCATCACCACCCGCAGCTCGTCTGATGACACCCCCGCCTTCTGCAGATAGTGGTCGATCACTTCGCGCGTGCCCGAGCCCGGCTCCCGGCTGATGTAGGCGTGCTCGGTCAGCGCCTTGGGCGTTACCGAGCCCGCCTTGGCGAGCGGGTGCGAAGGCGCGCACACCACCTGCAGCTCGTCCTCGCAGCAGGCGTCGGTGACGAGCGAGGGCAGGTGCGAATCGCCCTCGATGAACCCCAGGTCGAGCGAGCGCTCGGCGATGCGCGCCTGCACCTGCTCGGAGTTGCCGACGAACAGGCGCGGCACCACGCCGGGGTAGCGCGACTTGAACTCGCCCAGTACCTGCGGCAGCAGGAACTCGGCGATGGTGGTGCTCGCGCCGATGAGCAGCGGCCCCGTCACCTGGCCGCTCAGCTCCTTCAGCCGCGTGTCGAGCTCGGCTGAAAGACTGAGGATGCGCTCGGCGTACTCGAGCGCCACCTGGCCGGCGGCGGTGAGCGCGATGCGGCCGTGCGCGCGATCGAAGAGGCGCGTGTCGAAGTGCTCTTCCAGCTGGCGGATCTGGAACGTCACCGCCGGCTGGGTCATGAACAGCGCCTCGGCCGCCTTGGTGAACGAGAGGTGCTTCGCGACCGCGTGAAAGACCTGCAGGCGACGGTCTGCCATGACTGCGCCACCCTTGGTGAATAAGGAAATACCATTGAAGCATAAACGGGGGCGGCCATAAAGCGGGCAGGAGACGAGACTTATGACCCGGTTGCCGCGTTCGAATACGATTCGCGCCATGCCCCGCATCGACCCGGACCGACTGCTGCAAGACCTGCGTGCGCTGCGCGCGATCGGCGCGCAGGGCCCCGGCGTGGTGCGGCCCGCGTTCAGCGCCGCGGACATGCAGGCGCGGCGCTGGCTGGAGCGCCGCTTCACCGAAGCCGGGCTCGAGGCGTCGATCGATGGCGCCGGCAACGTGCTCGGCCGCTCGCGCCGTCCCGGCAAGGCGCTGCTCCTCGGCTCGCACTCGGACACGCAGCCCACCGGCGGCTGGCTCGACGGCGCGCTCGGCGTGATCTACGCGCTCGAGGTGGTGCGCGCGCTCGGCGAGGATGCCGCCACGCGCGGGCTCCCGGTCGACGCGGTGTCCTTTCAGGACGAGGAGTCGCGCTTTGTCGGCTGCCTGGGCAGCCGCGCGCTCATCGGCGCGCTCACGCCGGAGATGGAGCAGGGCGCGGTCGACCGCGACGGCGTGACGCTCGAGCAGGCGCTGCGCGAAGCGGGGCTCGCCGGCGCGCCGCGCGCGCGCCTCGAGCGCGGCCGCTACGCCGGGTTTCTGGAAGCGCACATCGAGCAGGGTCCGCACCTCGAGGAGGATGGCAACCGCGTCGGCGTGGTGACCGGCATCGTCGGATTGCGCGGCATGCGCTTCACCTTCCGCGGCCAGCAGAACCACGCCGGCACGACGATGATGGCGCGCCGGCGCGACGCCGCGAGCGCGCTCTACGAGCTCGCGCACCGCATCAACCAGGAATTCCCCAAGGTCGCGGCCGCGCGCAGTGTCTGGACCATGGGACGCGCGCGCATCGAGCCGAACGCGACCTCGATCGTGCCGGGCTACGCCGAGCTCGACCTGCAGTTTCGCGACGCCTCGGACGCACCGCTCGAAGCGTTCGAGAAAGTCGCCGAGCGGCTGGTCGCCGAGATGAACGCGCGCGGCGGCGTGAGAATCGAGGCGGCGCGCGCCCGCGCGCCGATCGCGCCCACGCGCATGGACGAGAAGCTGCAGGCGCACCTCGCCGCCGCGGCCGAGCGCCACGCACCCGGCAAGTGGGCGCGCATGCCGAGCGGCGCGTTCCACGACGCGGGCATCGTTGCGGCGATGCTCCCCGCGGCGATGCTCTTCATCCCGTCGATCGGCGGCGTAAGC
Organism: Burkholderiales bacterium; assembly: GCA_041568535.1. Lineage (GTDB taxonomy): Bacteria > Pseudomonadota > Gammaproteobacteria > Burkholderiales > SG8-39 > JAABQT01. Next base: position 3,769 of record JBFFZT010000184.1, read on the forward strand.
CACGACTTCGCCGAGGACAGCCGTGACGAGGACATCGTGCTTGGTTGCCAGGTGTTCGCCGACGCCGTGGCGTCGATCCTGCTCGAGGCGAACGGGGGCTAGCATGAAAGTCCTGATCACCGACTTCCGCTACGCCGACCCCTCGGTCGAGCGCAAGGTGCTCGACGAGATCGGCGCGGAGGTCGTCGTCGGCGAGTGCAAGACCCCCGCCGACGTGATCGAGGCCGCCAAGGGCTGCGGCGGGCTGATCGTGACCTATGCGCGCATCGACGACGCGGTGCTCGCCGCGCGCCCCGAGATCCGTATCGTCTGCCGCTACGGCGCCGGCGTGGACAGCGTCGACCTCGCCGCGGCCAGGCGCCGCGGTGTCTGGGTGGCGAACTCGCCCGACTACGGCATCGGCGAAGTCGCAACGCACGCGCTCGCGCTGGCGCTGGCGCTCGTGCGGCGCGTCGCCTGGCTCGACCGCGACGTGCACGCCGGGCGCTGGCACTTCTCGAGCGCCGGGCCGATCCGGCGCGCGACCTCGCTCACCCTCGGCATCCTCGGCCTCGGGCGCATCGGCAAGCGCATGGCGCTCATCGCGCGCGAGTGCTTCGGCCGCGTGATCGCCTGCGATCCGTACCTGATCGACGGCGACGTCCCGCACTATGTGGAGCGCGTCGATCTGGAGACGCTGTTCGCGCAAGCGGACCTCGTGTCGCTGCACGTGCCGCTCACCGACGAGACGCGCGGCATCGTCGGGCAGCAGCTGCTGGAACGCATGAAGCCCGGGTCGATGCTCGTCAACACGGCGCGCGGTGCGGTGGTCGACGTGCCGGCGCTGCTCGCCGCGCTCGACGCGGGGCGGCTCGAGAGCGCCGCGCTCGACGTGCTGCCCGAGGAGCCGCCGACCGCGGGCGCGCCGGCGCTCGCGCACCCGCGCGTGCTGCTCACGCCGCACGCGGCGTTCTATTCGGAAGCGAGCGTGATCGAGAATCGCACCAAGGCGGCGCGCAACATCGTCGACTGGGTGCGCACCGGGCGGCCGACCTACGTGGTGGTCGAAGGCGCGGCGCGCGGGTCGTAGCCGCCGCCGGGGACGCCTACGGCTTCTTCGGCGTCTTGTACTCGACTTCCTTCTGGAACGGCTCCCAGACGGTCTCGAAGCCGACGAACCCCTTCTCGTTCGCCGGCATCTGGCGCGTCGTC
>JBFFZT010000185.1:0-4873 GCA_041568535.1 Burkholderiales bacterium
GTACTCCGCGCGGCTCGCCAAGGTGAAGGGCGTGACCGAGGAGACCACGACGGGCGTCAAGCGCCTCTACCAGATGGCCAAGGACGGGACGCTCAAGTTCCCGGCCATCAACGTTAACGATTCCGTCACCAAGAGCAAGTTCGACAATCTCTACGGATGCCGCGAGTCGCTCGTGGACGGGATCAAGCGGGCCACGGACGTGATGATCGCCGGCAAGGTCGCGGTCGTGGCCGGGTACGGCGACGTCGGCAAGGGCTCGGCGCAGGCGCTGCGCGCGCTCTCGGCCCAGGTGTGGGTGACCGAGATCGACCCGATCTGCGCGCTGCAGGCCTCGATGGAAGGCTACCGCGTGGTGACCATGGACTGGGCCGCGGACAAGGCCGACATTTTCGTCACCGCGACCGGCAACTACCACGTCATCACGCACGAGCACATGGCGAAGATGAAGGACCAGGCCATCGTGTGCAACATCGGCCACTTCGACAACGAGATCGACGTCGCCTCGCTCGAGAAGCACAAGTGGGAGGAGGTGAAGCCGCAGGTCGACCACGTCATCTTCCCCGACGGCAAGCGCATCATCCTGCTCGCCAAGGGGCGGCTGGTGAACCTGGGCTGCGCCACCGGGCATCCGAGCTACGTCATGAGCTCGTCGTTCGCCAACCAGACCATCGCGCAGATCGAGCTCTTCACCAACACCGCCAAGTACCCGGTGGGCGTGTACACGCTGCCGAAGCACCTCGACGAGAAGGTGGCGCGCCTGCAGCTGAAGAAGCTCAACGCGCAGCTCACCGAGCTCACCGACAAGCAGGCGGCCTACATCGGCGTGCCGAAGGCGGGGCCCTACAAGAGCGAGCAGTACCGCTACTAGGCGTGAAGCCCGCTTTTGTCCTGACGCTTCTCGTCCTCTGGCTGATCAACGCGCTCGCGCTGCTCACGGTGGCGTACGTGGTGCCGGGGATCACGCTCGCGGACTTCACCGCCGCGCTGGTCGCGGCGGTGGTGCTCGCGCTCGTCAACACCGTGATCCGCCCGATCCTGATCCTGCTCACGCTGCCGGCGACGCTGCTCACGCTCGGGCTGTTCATCTTCGTCATCAACGGCCTGCTGTTCTGGCTGGTCGGCACTTACCTCGAGGGCTTCGAGGTGGCGGGCTTCTGGACCGGCGTGCTCGGGGCGATCCTCTACAGCATCGTCTCGTGGGCGCTTTCGGCGGTGCTACTGCCCGAGCGCCGCGTCAGAGTCACCGTGCACAGGATCGACAGACCATGAAAATCGCCGTGATGGGAGCAGGAGGCGTGGGCGGCTACTTCGGCGCGCGCCTCGCGCAGGCCGGGCACGAGGTCGGCTTCGTGGCCCGCGGCAAGCACCTCGAGGCGATAAAGGCGAAGGGCCTGTCGATCAAGAGCCCGCTGGGCGACGCGACGCTCAAGGTGAAGGCTTCGGACAAGCCCGCCGACCTGGGCAGCGCGGAGGTGGTGCTCTTCGCCGTCAAGCTCTGGGACACCGAGAGCGCCGCCGAGGCCATCCGCCCGCTGGTGGAAAAGGGCGGCGTGGTGATCCCGTTCCAGAACGGCGTCGAATCGATCGAGCGCATCGCCCAGGTTCTGGGCAAGGAGCGCGTGATGGGCGGCGCCGCCTACATCGCGGGCAGAATCGCGGAGCCGGGTGTCGTCGTGCAGACCGGGCAGTTCGCGCGACTGCGCTTCGGCCCCGTGCTCTCCGCGCAGAAGAAGACCGCGGAGGCGTTCCTCGCGGCGTGCAAGGAAGCGAAGATCGACGCCGAACTGACCGACGACATCGTGCGCGTGCTGTGGGAGAAGTTCGTGCTGCTGGTCGGCATCTCCGCCACCACCGCGATCACGCGCTCGAACGTCGGCACGGTGCGCGCCGACCCCGACCTGCGCTGGATGCTGGAAGCGTGCATGCGCGAGACCTGGACGCTCGGCCGCAAGAAGGGCGTCAAGCTCGCCGACGATTTCGTCGCGCAGACGCTGAAGACGGTCGAGGGCCTGCCCGCGGAGATGCGCGCCTCGATGGCCGCGGACCTCGAAGCGGGCGGCAAGCTGGAGGCGCCCTGGCTCTCCGGCGCGGTCGCGCGCATGTCGCGCGAGGCGGGGCTGGAAGCCCCGGTGAACCGCGCCGTGTTCGCGGCGCTGAAACCGTATGTGAATGGGGACAGTCCCCATTTACGAAAAGAAAAGGCGTAAATGGGGACAGTCCCCTACCGGTGAGCCGGCTCAGGCAGGCGCTGCTCGACCCGCAGCAGACCGTGCTGCTCTACGGCACGACGCCGCCGCGCGCGGGCGCGGCCGACGACGTGGTGGCGCGCGCCGCCGAGGCGCTCGCCGCGCGCGTGCAGCCGCTGCCGCTCGACGGGCTGGTGGTCTACGACATCCAGGACGAGTCGGGCCGCACCAGCACGCCGCGCCCCTTTGCCTTCACCGGCACCCTCGATCCGCGCGCCTACGCCAAGCGCCTGAAGGACCTCACGGGGCTCCCCGCGATCACCTATAAGTGCGTGGGCGAAGCCGACGAGGCCGGCTGGAACGACTGGCTCGGCGGCACAGGGTGCTACGGCGTCGAGTTCCTCTCCATCGTCGGCCGGCCGACTTCGGGCGTGACGCACGCGCTGCCGCTCTCGCAGGCGATCCGGCTCGCCGCCGCGCATCCCGCGCGCTACACGGTGGGCGGCGTGGTGATCGCCGAGCGCCACGGCGCGCAGCGCAGCGAGGCCGCGCGCATGCTGGCGAAGGGCCTCGAGGGCTGCAGCTACTTCATCTCGCAGACCGTGTACCACGCGCACGCCACCGAGCGGCTGCTCGCGGCGTACGCGCGCGACTGCCGCGGCGCGGGCGTCAAGCCGCGGCGCGTGGTGCTCACCTTCGCGCCGGTGGGACGCGAGAAGACCCTGGCGTTCATGAAGTGGCTCGGCGTGCGCTTCGGCGCCGACACCGAGCGCGCGATCCTCGGCGCGCCGCGGCCGCTCGCGAAATCGATCGACATCTGCCGCGACAACCTGCGCCGCATCCTGGCGCACGACTGGGCGCGCGAGATTCCGCTCGGGGTGAACGTGGAGAGCGTGTCCATCGTGCGCGAGGAGATCGACGCCTCGATCGACCTGTTCCACGCGCTCGCCGCAGTGCTCGCGGAACGGCGGTGAAGCGCCTCGCCGCCGCGTTCGCCGCCGGCGCGCTCGCGCTCGCGGCGCTCGACATCTTCGTCGTGCACGCGCTGCGCCCGCTCGAGAACCGCCTGCTCGACGCCTTCGTGCGCCAGCACGCCGCGCGCCTCGCCCCCGACCCGGACATCGTCATCGTCGACATCGACGAGCGCAGCCTCGCCAAGATGCAGGACGCGGCCGGGCGCTTTCCCTGGCCGCGCGTGGTGTACGCCGAGCTGCTCGAAGGCCTGATGGCGCAAAAGCCCCGCGCCGTGGTGTTCGACCTGATGTTCTCGGAAGCCGACAAGTTCCGCCCGGAGAGCGACCGCGCCTTCGTCGAGGCGGCGCTGCCGCACCCCAATGTCTTCTTTCCCATGCTGCGGCTCGACCCGCGCGACGACGCGAACGGCGTGCGCGCCACCGAGCTCGCGCCGCTCGTCGGCCTGGTGCGCCGGCCGAACGCCGACCCCGAGACGCGCATCGCCGTGGTGCCGCCGCTCGCGCTCCCGTCCGAGCTCTGGCGCGGCGGGCCGATCAACTACCTCGAGGACGCCGACGGCGTCGGCCGGCGCTACCTGCTCCGTTCCGTGATCGGCGGCTGGGAGCTGCCTTCGCTCCCGGCGCGCGTCGCGCTCGAGCTCGGCTTTGCCGTGCCCGACGCCGAGGACTTCACGCTCGCCTGGCGCGGCCGCGCGCGCGGCCTGCCGCGCGCTTCCTTCGCCGACGTGTACGAGGACTTCGGCCGCGGCCAGCGCACGCGCCCCGCCGACGAGTTCAGCGGCAAGATCGTGGTCATCGGCGCCGCCGCCCCGGGCCTGGGGGACCTGCGCGTGACGCCGCTCTCGGCGACGCAGCCCGGCGTCGAGATCCTCGCCACCGCGCTCGAGAACCTGAAGAACGGCCGCGCCATGCAGCGCGTGCCGGACTGGCTGCCGTTCGGCGCGGCGCTCCTGCTCATCGGCGCGCTGTGGGCCGCGTTCACGCGGAACGTGGACGCGAGCCGCAGCGCGCTCGCCCTGGGCGCGGCGAGCGCGCTTCTCCTCGGCGCGAGCTGGTTCGCCGCCGGCAAGCTCCTGCTCGTGCCGCTGCTTGCGCCGCTCGCGGCGGCGTGGCTGTTCTACTTCGCCGCGGCGCTCGCGGCGTACCTGCGCGAGCGCCGCGCGCGCCAGGAGACGATCGCCATGTTCTCGCGCTTCGTGAATCCCTACGTGGTGCGCGAGCTGCTCGAGCGCGGCGGGCTCGAAGGCGCCGGGCAGACGCGCCAGGTGACGCTGCTCTTTTCCGACATCCGCGGCTTCACCACGCTCGCCGAGACGCGCGCGCCCGAGGCGGTGGTCGACATCCTCAACCGCTATTTCACGCGCCAGGTCGCGGTGATCTTCCGCCACGGCGGGTCGCTCGACAAGTTCATCGGCGATGCCATCATGGCGCTGTGGGGCGCGCCGCTCGACGACCCGCGCCACGCCGAGCACGCGGTAGCCTGCGCGCTCGACATGGCGGACGCGCTGGTTGCGTTCCGCGAAGAGCTGGGCGAGGCGGGCAAGGCCTTCGACGTCGGCATCGGCCTGCATTCGGGCCCGGCGGTGGTCGGCCTGATCGGCTCGGAGGAGCGCCGCGAGTACACCTCGATCGGCGACACGGTGAACCTCGCCAGCCGCATCGAGGGCCTGACCAAGGACGCCGGGCGCCGCATCCTCGTTTCGCGCGAAACCA
>JBFFZT010000186.1:0-4816 GCA_041568535.1 Burkholderiales bacterium
GCAGCGTGTCGATACCCCACTTCTTGACGTCGTCCATGTAGACGTTGAACGCCGGCTCGTCGAACTGGATCACGTCGACACCGTCCTTCTCCAATGCGCGCGCCTCCTGGTTCAGGAGCTCGGCGAACGCCATCGCCAGCTTCACCTTGTCGCCGTAGTGCCGGTCGGCGATGGTGTCGACGATGGTCATCGGGCCGGGCAGGGTGAACTTCAGCTTCTTCTTCGTGTGGGCGCGCGCGAGCTTCGCCTCCGTTTCGTGCACGCGGCCCTTGAGCCGGATCGGACCCGTTACCACCGGCACCATGGCCTCGTAGCGGTTGTCGCGGATGCCCATCTTCACCTTGTGCTCGAAATCGATGCCCTCGACGAACTCGAGGAAGCCGTGCACGAAGTGCTGGCGCGACTGCTCGCCGTCGGACACGATGTCGATGCCCGCGTCCTCCTGCTCCTTCAGCCACAGCAGCGTCGCGTCGCGCTTGGCCTTCGCCAGCTCCGCGCCGCTCGCCTTCCAGGCGGGCCAGAGCTTGTCGGTCTCGGCGAGCCAGAAGGGCTTGGGCAGGCTGCCGGCGAGGGTGGTCTCGAACATGGGGTGCTCCGCTTCGGATTTGCGCAAGCTTATACTGCGCTCGGCCATGGACAAAGTCGTCGTCGTCACCGGCGCCGCGCGCGGCATCGGGCTCGCCATCGCGCGGCGCTTCCTCGCCGGCGGCTGGCGCGCGGCGCTGCTCGACATCGACGGCCCGACGCTCGCGGCGGCGGCGCGCGGGCTGGGCCCGGACGTGCTGCCGATCGTGTGCGACGTCGCCGAGCCGGCGCAGGTGCGCAGCGCGATCGACCAGGTGGCGGCGCGCCTCGGCCGCATCGACGCGCTGGTGAACAACGCCGGCATCGCCGTGTTCAAGCCGCTGCTCGAGACCACGTACGAAGAGTGGGCGCGGGTGCTGGCGGTGAACCTCACGGGGCCGTTCCTGTGCACGCAGGCCTGCGCCCCGGTGATGCTGAAGGGGGGCGGCGGCAGCGTCGTCAACATCGGCTCGATCTCCGGGGTGCGCGCGAGCACGCTGCGCGTCGCCTACGGCACGAGCAAGGCGGCGCTCGAGCACCTGACGAAGCAGCAGGCCGCCGAGCTCGGCAACGCCGGCGTGCGCGTGAACGGCGTCGCGCCGGGTCCCGTGGACACGGCCATGGCCAAGCAGGTGCACACGCCCGCCATCCGCGCCGACTACCACGACGCGATTCCGCTCAAGCGCTACGGCAGCGAGGAGGAGATCGCCGCCGCGGTCTGGTTCCTGTGCAGCGACCAGGCGAGCTACGTCAACGGCCAGATGCTGGCGGTGGACGGGGGGTTCGATGCCGCCGGCATCGGCCTGAAATCGCTGCGCGGCGAAGCCTAGCTGCGCGACTCGCGCATCGGCAGGAGCCACAGCACCACGGCCACCTGCAGCGCGGCGAGCGACCAGAACGCCACGGCGTAGCTCTCCACCGGATAGCGGCCGTCGGCCTCCGGAAAGAACCGCAGCAGCGCGCCGATGCCCCACTGAAAGAGGAACGACGTCGCGAACATCATCACGTTCGACGCGGTGATCACGCGCCCCGTCATCTCCGGGGGAAAGAGCGGCGCAAACAGCGCGTAGGCGAGCGCTCCCGAAATCGCGCTGAAGCCGTACACGGCGAGGATCAGGGGCAGAGCGGCGGTCACCCCGGCCGCGAGCAGGATGAACATGGCGAGCGAGGTCACGAGGCCGAGCTTGTAGACCGTCAGGCGCGAGACGCCGGCGCCCGCCAGGCGGTCGCTCGAGACGCCGAAGAACACCGAGCCGACCGTATAGGCGACCGCCGTGGTGAAAAGCGCGCCGGCGACCGCGGCGCGCTCGAACCCCGCCACGTCATAGAGCCAGGGCGCGAGCCACAAACCCTGCAGCGCCTGGTAGACCGCGTGGCACACGACGAGCGGCAGCGCGATGCGCCAGAACGGCGTCGAGGCGAAGATGCGGCCGAAACCGGCGATCTGCGCGCGCAGCGTCTGGCCGTGGCCGGGCAGGGGCTTCTCCGGCACCAGGAAGAAGATCAGCGCCGCGGCGCTCACCGAGGCCGCGGCGAGCACGGTGAACAGCGCGCGCCAGCCGAACGGCCCGAGGAACGCTTCGGCCGGCGCGGTGGCCGAGAGCCCGCCCAGGCCGCCGATGGCCAGATACAGGCCGTTCAGCGTCGCCAGGCGCGAGAGCGGAAACCAGAGGGTGAACGCCTTGATCGCGCCCATCAGGCAGCCCGAGACGCCGAGGCCGATGAGCGCGCGCCCGAGCGACAGCATGACGAAGTCATGCGCCAGAGAAAAGACGAGCGCGCCCGTGCCGGCGACGCACATCAGCGCGGTCAGCACGCGCCGCGGCCCGTAGCGATCGAGCAGCACGCCGAGCGGCAGCTGGAACGCGGCGAAGGCGAGCATATACGTGGCAGTGAGAAAGCCGAGGTCGGCGCTGGAGAGGTCGAAATCGCGCGCGAGATCGCGCGAGATGACCGCGTTGACGTTGCGGAAGAAAAAGGAAAGGAAGTACCCGGCGGCGAACGGGCAGAAGACGGCGAGGACGAGCCGCGGATTCACCGCGGCATTCTAAGCGGCCAAATCGGCTAAGCTTGCGCGCATGGCAAAACGGCGCCTCATCGTCGGCATCACCGGGGCCACGGGCACAGCGTACGGGCTGCGGCTGCTCGAGGAGCTGCGCGCCGCGCGCGGCTGGGAGACGCACCTCGTGCTGACGGATGCCGGCGTGCTGAACGCGCACCAGGAGCTCGGACTCAAGCGCAAGGACATCGAGCGCCTCGCGCACAAGTCCTACCACCCGAAGGACATCGGCGCGGCGATCGCCAGCGGCTCCTTTCTCACCGAGGGCATGGTGATCGCGCCGTGCTCGATGAAGACCCTGGCCGCGGTGGCGCACGCGCACGCCGACGACCTCGTATCGCGCGCCGCCGACGTGGTGCTGAAGGAGCGCCGGCGCCTGGTGCTCGTGCCGCGCGAGGCGCCGCTCACCCTCGCGCACCTGCGCAACATGGTGCAGGTCACCGAGATGGGCGGCATCGTCTTTCCGCCGGTGCCCGCTTTCTACGCCAAGCCCAAATCGATCGACGACCTCGTGCTGCACACCGTGCGCCGCGTGCTGGATCTGTTCGGCCTGCATTCGACGAAGCTCGCACGCTGGAAAGGCATCGATGCCTGACCTGTCGGTGTTCTCGTCGTCCTATGTCGAGGCGCGCGCGCGCTTCATCGACGCCGCGCGCGCCAACGGCGCGCGCGTCTACGAGTTCCGCGAACCGGTACTGAAAGGTCCGGCGGGCGAGCCGCTGTGCCTCGACGTGGCGGTTGCCGGGCCTGAGGACGCCGAGCGCGTGCTCGTCGCCGGCAGCGGCACCCACGGCATCGAGGGCTATCCGGGCTCGGCGGCGCAGACCGCCTGGCTGCTGTCGGGGGGCGCACGGCGCCTGCCGAAGAAGACCGCGATGGTGTTCTTCCACGCGCACAACCCCTGGGGCTTCGCGCACAAGGCGCGCGGCACCGAGGAGAACGTCGACCTCAACCGCAACTTCATCGACCACGGCAAGCCCTACCCGCCGAATCCCGGCTACGCCGACGTGCACGCCATCGTCACGCCGGAGTCCTGGGACGACGCCACGCAGGCCGAGGTGTTCCGCCAGCTCGATGCCTTGCGCGAGCGCATCGGCGAGAAGGCGTTCTCCACGGCGTTCAACGGCGGGCAGTTCTCGCATCCCGACGGCATCTACTTCGGCGGCAAGCGCGAGCAGTGGTCGAATTACGCGTTTCGCGAGGCGGTGCTGAAGCACGTGGCGCACGCGAAGCACGCCGCGATCGTCGACTTCCATACCGGCATCGGCCCGTGGATGGAGCACATCTTCCTGTGCTTCCACCCCGAGGGCTCGCCGGCGAGGAAGCGCGCGCGCGACTGGTGGGGCGCGCGCGCGGTGAACCTCGCCGGCGTCACGCACAAGGCGCTCGCGGACTACCAGGGCGTGATCATCGATGCCTTCACGGACATGCTGCCGAAGTCGGAGGTGACCTGCATCGTGGTCGAGTTCGGCACGCTCGAGCGCAAAGAGGTGCAGCGCGCCAACATGGCGGGGCGCTGGCTGCGCTATTGCGGGGCGCGGCACCCGGGGCTCGCGCGCAAGGTGCACGAGCAGTTCTGCGAGACCTTCTACCCGTCGGATCCGAAGTGGCGCGCGGCAGTGCTGGAGCAGTCGCGCGAGATCCTCGATCGCGGCATCGCCGGGATCGGGCGCTAGGCTACTTCAGCTCGATCTCCACGAAGCGGAACTCGAAGTCGTTGGCGTTGATGACGTTGTGCGCGACGCCCTTCGGGCGCGCGTAGGACACGCCGGCCTGCAGCTGCACGTCGCGCGTGCCCTCGGGCTCTTCGAGCCGCAAGATTCCGGTGGTGAGCGGCACGACGACGTAGTCATGGGCGTGCACGTGGTGGCCGGTCTCGGCGCCGGGGGCGAAGCGCCATTCCGTGACGATGACGCGCGCGTTCTCGACCTGCGGGTGGGCGGTGGCTTTCATGGCTGGCGCTTTCCGAACCACATGCGGGCGAGCAGGTTGTCCCGCCGCACGAACTGATGATACAGCGCGGCGGCGGCATGCAGGATCACCACGGCGAGCAGCAGGCCGGCGACAGCGCCGTGCACGACTCTCGGCCAGTAAATGGAGAAGCTCTCGGGCAGCGGCGCGCCCGATCCACCGAACACGATGTCCGGCAGGCCGGCGAGCACCGATGTCGCGATGCCCGTTGCCGCCATCACC
>JBFFZT010000187.1:0-4804 GCA_041568535.1 Burkholderiales bacterium
GCCGAACTTGAGCAGCACCGGGCCGCACATGGAAAGACCGAAGGGGATGAGCGGCGGCGTGCCGGCGTAGCCGCACTCCTCCTCGAAGATGTAGCGCTGCACCACGCTCCAGCCGGTGCCGCCCCATTCCTTCGGCCAGGACGGCGCCACCCAGCCCTGCTTGGCGAGGATCTTGTGCCAGCGCAGCAGATCCTCGCGGCCCAGCTCCTCGTACTTGGCGATCTTGTCGCGCAGGTCGGCGGGCAGGTTCTGCTTCAGCCAGCCGCGCACCTGGTCGCGGAACGCGAGCTCTTCCTGGGAGTAATTCAGGTCCATGACGGCGCCTCCTCTTGCCGAGCCGAAAGAATACCCCCAGATCGCGCGCCGGTGAGCGTTTGAAACGCCTCGCTCAGGGGTAGATCCATGGCCGACGCAGGCGGTCGGCCGCCTGGAAGGCGGCGATCTTCGGCTCCAGGGCGAGCGTCAGGTCGATCTCGTCCAATCCTTCGAGCAGCATCCGCTTGCGCCGCGCGCCGATCTCGAAGCGCATCTCGCCATTCACACACTGGCGCTCGAGGTCGACGACGAAAGGCGCGGCGCCGGGCGCGGCCGCCCGCTGCATCAGGGCCGCCACCGCCGCCGGCGGCAGCGTGATCGCCAGCACGCCGTTCTGGTAGCAGTTGCCCTGGAAGATCTGGCCGAACGAGGGCGCGATGAGGCAGCGGATGCCCATGCCGGCGAGCGCCCAGACCGCCATCTCGCGCGAGCTGCCGGTGCCGAAGAACTCGCCGCAGACGAGAATCTGCGCCTCGCGGTACCGGGGCTGGTTGAGGACGAAGTCCGGATTCTGCGCGCCGCCCGGCAGATAGCGCGCCATCTCGAAGGCGTACTTGCCGAGCTCCGCTTTCGGCGTGCCGGTGCAGCGCTCGATGCGGATGATCGTGTCGGTGTCGACGTTGCTCTGCGGGAAGGGCGCGGCGATCGCCGTCAGGGTAGCGAACTTCTGCATCAGAGCGCTCTTGCGTCCGCGATCTCGCCGGCGATGGCCGCCGCGGCCGCGGTCGCCGGGCTGGCGAGGTGCGTGCGCGCCTGCGGGCCCTGCCGGCCGACGAAGTTCCGGTTGGAGGTCGACACGCAGCGCTCGAGCGGCGCCACCAGGTCGCCGTTCGCGCCGACGCACATCGAGCAGCCGGGCTCGCGCCAGTCGAACCCCGCGGCGCGGAACACCTGGTCCAGCCCTTCGGCTTCGGCCTCGCGCTTGACGCGCTGCGAGCCCGGCACGACCCAGGCCTGGACGTGCCGAGCGACGCGATGTCCGCGCGCGATGTCCGCGGCGGCGCGCAGGTCGGACAGGCGCGCGTTGGTGCAGGAGCCGATGAAGACCCGGTCGACGCGCGTACCGGCGATCGGGCGCCCGGCTTCGAGGCCCATGTACTCCAGTGCATCGCGCTTGGCGTGCGGAATGTCGCCGTCCACCGCGATCACGTCCTCGGGGCTGGTGCCCCAGGTGATCTGCGGCGCAAGCGTCGTGCAGTCGACCGCGTGCTCTACGTCGAACCGGGCGTCCGCGTCGCTACGCAAATCCTGCCAATGCGCGAGCGCCGACTCCCAGCGCCTGCCCACCGGCGCATAGCGCCGGCCTTTCACGTATTCGTAGGTCTTCGCGTCGGGCGCGACCATGCCGATCTTGGCGCCCAGCTCGATCGACAGGTTGCACACCGTCATGCGGCCTTCGATATCCAGCGCGCGCATCGCCTCGCCCGCGTACTCCACGGCGTAGCCTGCGCCGCCCGCCGTGCCCAGCCTGCCGATGAGCGCGAGGATCATGTCCTTGGCGACGACGCCGCGCGGCGGCGCGCCGTCGAAGCGCACGCGCATCGTCTTCGGCTTCTGCTGCACGATCGTCTGCGTGGCGAGGACGTGCGTCAGCTCGCTGGTGCCGATGCCCCAGGCGAGCGCGCCGAGCGCGCCGTGGGTGCAGGTGTGGCTGTCACCGCACACCAGCAGGACGCCCGGCAGCGTGAAGCCGAGCTCCGGGCCGACGACGTGGACGATGCCCTGCCCGTCGTCGCCAAAGTCGTGCAGCGGCACGCCGGCCCGGCGGCTCTCGGCGCGGAAGATCTCGATCATGCGATCCGCCCACGGCGCTGGGCCGCCGCGGCGGCCCTGCGCCGTGGACACGACGTGATCGAGCGTGCCGATCGCGAGCCCGGGATTGCGCATCTGCAGGCCGCGCTTGGCGATCTCCAGCTGGCCACGGTGGCCCGAAAGCTCGTTCAGCAGGTGCCGATCGACGTGCAGCAGCTGCACCCCGTCGCCCAGGTCCTCGACGACGTGCTCGTCCCAGAGCTTGTCGAAGAGGGTGCGCCCTGCCACCGCCTCAGTCCCGCGGCTCGACGTGGCGCCGCTCGAATTCCCAGATGTCGGCGAAGCCGACCAGCTCGTGCAACTGCTGCATGTCGAAGGCCGGCACCCTGGAGCCTTCGAGCGACCCGTGCTGCAGGAGATGCGCGTACGCGGACTGCAGCGCGGCGCAGGCGGCGGTCATCCCGGCGCTCGGATAGATGGCAACCGAAAAGCCGCAGCGCTCGAGCGTCGCCGCGGGCAGCATCGGCGACTTGCCGGTCGGCACCATGTTGGCGAGGAGCTTCGCTTCGCCGGCGAGCTCCGCGCCGATGCGCGCGAACTCCGCCTCCGACTCCGGCGCCTCGACGAACAACAGGTCGGCGCCCGCTTTCGCGAACGCGCGCGCGCGCCGGATCGCCTCGTCCAGCCCCAGGCCGGTGCGCGCATCGGTGCGCGCCACGATGAGGAAGTCGCTGCTCTTGCGCGCGCCCACCGCCACCTCGATGCGCTTCACCGCCTCCGCGATCGGCACCACGCGCCGGTTGGGCGTGTGCCCGCACTTTTTCGGTATCTCCTGGTCCTCGATCTGGATCGCCTGCACGCCCGCGGCCTCGTAGCCGCGCACGGTTTCGCGCACATTCAGCAGACCGCCGAAGCCCGTGTCGGCGTCCGCGATCAAGGGCGTCGCCGTGCCCTGCGCAATGGTGCGCGCGCGCTCCACCATGTCGCGATAGGTGACCAGGCCCGCATCCGCGACACCCAGATGCGACGCCGATATGCCATAGCCGGTCATGTAGAGCGCCTTGAAGCCCAGGCGGTCGGCGATGCGGGCGGAGAACATCTCGAACACGCCCGGCGCGACCACGAACTCGCCGGCGGCCAGCATCGAGCGAAGCGTTTTCATAGGATGGTGACGCCGCCGTCCGCCACGATCGTCTGCCCGGTGATGAAGGCGGCCGCCTCCGAGGCAAGGAACACGGCGATGGCGCCGATGTCCTTCGGCTCGCCGATGCGCCGCAGCGGTGTGGCCCCTTCGCGCTCCTTGCGGCGCTTCTCGTCCTCCCACAGGGCCTTGGCGAAATCGGTCTTGATCAGGCCCGGCGCGATGGCGTTGACGCGCACGTTCTTCGGGCCCCACTCGGCGGCGAGGTTCTTCACCAGCATGTGGTCGGCGGCCTTGGACATGCCATAGGCGCCGATCACGGTGTTGGCGATGATGCCGCCGATCGAGCCTACGGTAATGAAGCTGCCACCGCCGCGCTCGGCCATGCCGGGCAGCGTCAGGGCGGCAAGCCACAGCACGCTCTTCACGTTGTTCTGGAAGATCTTGTCGAAGGCCTCGTCGGGAATTCCGGCAAGCGGCCCGTAGTACGGATTGGTCGCGGCATTCGCCACCGCGATGTCGACGCCGCCCCAGCGCTTCGCGGTCGCCTCGACCAGCGCCTGCACCTCGTCCTTGCGCGAGACGTTGCAGGGCCGGGCCAGCACCTCGTAGCCCTGCTGCTCGAACTCGGCGCGGACCTGCTCGCAGGCCTCGGCCTTGCGGCTGGAGACCGCCACGCGCGCGCCGGCGCGCGCCATCTCCTCGGCGATCGACTTGCCGATGCCGCGCGTGGAGCCGGTAATCAGCGCCACTTTGCCGGCGAGATCGAACGGGGATTTCCCCATGATTTCCTTGAGAGTTCCGCTATGCGAAATATGATATGACTAAATTGACAGGGAACGGCGAACGGGTCGAATATCGAAACACCAGCAGCTTGCGGCTATCGCCGCGACAACGACAACAAGAGGAGACAGCCATGGGCGCACTCGAGCCCGAAGCACCGCTTTCCCCCGCCGCAACGCACTACAGCTACGAGCACGAGGGCGATCGCCAGTTTGCCACGACCCTGGCGCGCGGTCTCGAGGTGCTGCGCTGCTTCACGCCGCTCGAGCCGATGCTCGGCAACAAGGAAATCTCCGTGCGCACCGGCCTGCCCAAGCCCACGGTATCGCGGCTCACCTATACGCTCACCAAGCTGGGCTACCTGCGCCATAACATGCGCCTCGGCAAATACCAGCTCGGCTCGGCGGTGCTTTCGATCGGCTATCCGCTGCTCGCTTCGATGAGCGTGCGCCAGGTCGCCCGCCCTTTCATGAAGGAGCTGGCCGAGTACTGCCACGGCGCGGTGTCGATGGGCATCCGCGACCGCATGAGCATGGTGTACGTGGAGTCTTCGCGCAGCGGCAACGGCATCGCCAACCTGCCCGACATCGGTACCGCGGTGCCGATCGCGCAGTCGGTGATCGGCCGCGCCTTCATCGCTTCCTGCACGCCGCCCGAGCGCGAGGCGGTGCTCAATCAGATGAAGGTGAAGGAGCCCGAGATGCATCGCCGCAACCGGCCGCAGATCGACAAGGCGATGGAGGACATCCGCAGCCGCGGCTTCTGCGTCTCGATCGGCGAGCTGCTGCGCGACGTGCACGCGGTCGGCGTGCC
>JBFFZT010000188.1:0-4802 GCA_041568535.1 Burkholderiales bacterium
GGACGCCAGGTGCCCGAGCCCTACCGCCGGCTGCGCCAGGACCTCGGCCACGGCATCCTGCTCGGCCTGGAGCTGCTCATCGCGGCCGACATCATCCGCACCGTGGCCATCACGCCGACGCTCGACGGCGTCATCGTCCTCGGCCTCATCGTGCTCATCCGCACCTTCCTCAGCGTGGCGCTGCAGGTCGAGATCGAGGGCCGCTGGCCCTGGCGGCGCAGCCAGAGCCCCTAGCCCATGGCCGCGCCCTACCCCGGCGGCTGCGTGTGCGGCGCGGTGCGTTATCGCCTGACGGCGGAGCCGCTCACGCTCTACGCCTGCCATTGCACCGACTGCCAGAAGCGCAGCGGCAGCGCCTTCGGCCTGTCGATGTGGGTGCTGCGCGAGGCGCTCGAGCTCACGCAGGGCGAGCCGGCGCGCCACGATCTCGCGCTCGACGGCGGGCGCCGGAGCAACGCGCGCGTCTGCCCGCGCTGCGCCACGCGCCTGTGGTCCGAGCCCGCGCGGCGCCCCGAGCATGCCGTGCTGCGTCCGGGCACGCTCGATGACACTTCCTGGCTCGAGCCGGTGGCCCACATCTGGACGCGCAGTGCGCAGCCCTGGTTCAGGTTTGCGCCGGGTGTGACGACCTACGACACCCAGCCGCCCGACACCCTGGAGCTCGCGGCGCTGTGGCAGTCAAGGAGACGTCCATGAAGAAATGGCTGGTTCTGGCGGCGACCCACGGGGCGATGCTGGCGGTCGGATTCGCGCTCGGCATTTACCTGCTCCCCATCCTGACGGCGCCGGCGGCGCCCTCCGCGGGCGAAGTGAGCGCCGCGGCGGGCCAGGCCGAGTTCAAGGGCGAGTTCCGGCGCGACCTCAAGGACAGCGATTTCCTGCACTGGGGCGAGGGCACGGTGTCGGTGAGCCGCAGCGCCATCGCGCTGATGGGGAAAATCGCCCCGGGGCCCGATTACAAGCTGTACCTGTCGCCCGAGTTCGTCGAGACCGAGGCGGACTTCAAGCGCCTCAAGGACAGGATGGCGCGCGTCGGCGACGTGAAGACCTTCGAGAACTTCATCGTCCCGGTGCCCGCGTCGATCGACCCGAGGGCCTACACCACCGTGATCGTGTGGTGCGAGTCCTTCGGCCAGTTCATCACCGCGGCGCGCTACCGGTAGAACACGTGCCGGCCGATGCGCGTGACGCGCTCCTGCGTGCGCGCCCAGCTCGGCGTGATGTAGGTGGCGTGGTAGTAGGTGGCGCCGTCGACGCGCGCCGGCGCGCGCTGGTAGTACACATCCTCGGCCACCTTCTGCGCGAACGCCCAGGCCTCGCCCGCAGGCTCGGGCACCGCGTAGAACTCGGTCCAGGAGAACGCGCCCACGTAGCGCTTGCGGATCGCGTCCCAGCGCTTCTCGTGCACCACCGCGCACACCGTGGCCGGATAGCGCCGCGACGCCTTGCGGTTCATGGTCACCTCGGCTACCGCGTACTGCCCCTCGGCCGGCTCGCCGCGCGCCTCGTAGTACACGTTCTTCGCCAGGCAGTGGACATTCTGCCGCTCGGTCTCGCGCGCCAGCTCGAGCGCGCGCTGGTGGCGCGCGAACACGGCGTGCAGGCCGTAGCCGATCACCAGCAGCACGACGCCGATCATCAGCGCGAACGCCATCGCCTCGCCGTCGGCCCGGTACCAGGCGAGGCGCGCGCTGCGGCGCGCGTCGGCCCAGGCCGACGTGGCGCGGAAGGCGAGCTCATCGAGGTGCGAGCGCAAAGGCATGGCGGCGCAGTGTTCGCGGCGCGGGTCGCCGCTGTCAAGGGCACAATGGCGCTTTCTTGGACATCCTGACCGATGGCGAGTTTCCGCTCGGAGCACCGGCTGCGCGCCAAGCGCTGGCAGCGCGCTTGGTTCGCGCTCGCCGAGCGCGTGCCGCCGCTGCGCTGGCTCTTCCTCGCGCGCAAGGCCTGGCTGATCCGCGCGCGCCGCACGCACTACGCGCAGTGGGGCGAGGACGTGGTGCTGGAGCAGTTCCTCGGCGGCCTCGCGCCGGCGGACGCGTGCTTCATCGACGTCGGCTGCTTCCACCCCAAGAAGCACAACAACACCTGGCGGCTCTACCGCCGCGGCTGGCGCGGCCTCAACGTCGACGTCGACCAGGTGAAGCTCGACGTGTTCGACCTGGTGCGCCCGGGCGACGAGAACGTGTGCTGCGCCGTCGCCGCGGGCACGGGCGAGGCGACGCTGTACTCCTTCGGCCACTACTCGGTGCTGTCGACGCTCGACCCGCAGAAAGCGGCCGAGTACCGGCGCCTGGGCTACGAGTGCGTCGAGCGGCCGGTGCGCGTGCGCACGCTCACCGAGGTGTTCGAGGCCTCGCGCTTTCGCGGCCGGCGCATCGCGCTGCTCAGCGTGGACGTCGAGGGGCACGAGGAGTGGGTGCTGCGCTCGCTCGACTTCGCGCGCTACCGCCCGCGCCTCATCCTGTGCGAGTTCCACGTGCCGACGCTCGAGCGCATGCAGGCCGACCCCAAGTACCGGCTGCTCACCGGCGAGCTCGGCTACGCGCTGGTCAACTGGACCGGGCTCACCGCGTTCTTCATGGACGGGGGCGCTACTTGATGCGGTAGATCTCGGTGTCGAAGTTGCCGCGCCAGACGTTGAGGTCCACCCGCCGGCGCGAGGCCATCGCGCTCAGCACCGCGTGGTCCGCGCCCTTCTCCCAGCGCACCTTGTACACCGAGCGCGCGTCGCCGCGGCGCCGGAATACCTCGTGGCCTTCGAAGTCGGGCTTGCCGAAGTGCTGGCGCAGGTGCTCCACCACGGGGAGCAGGTCCTTGTCGTCGAAGCGCACGTCGAACGCCTGCACCGCGTCGTTCTTCAGGAAGAACGTGATGCGCGCCTCGGCGCCGCCAAACTGGACCGACGCCGCGTCGCAGCGCCGGTCGGCGGCGTCGGTCTTCCAATCCATCGGCTTGCAGTGCGCCCCGGACACCGCCTTGCGCACCTCGGCTTCGTTGGCGCCGAGCGCGACGCCGTTGGCGTCGAAGCCCCAGGCGGGCGCCGCGGCGAGCAGCAGGACTAGCGCAATTCTTTCCATCGGAAGCAATCCGTCGTGTGGTCGTTCACCATGCCGGTGGCCTGCATGAAAGCGTACACGATGGTCGAGCCGACGAAGCGAAAGCCGCGCTTCTTCAGGTCCTTGGACAGCGCGTCGGAAAGCTCGCTGCGCGCCGGCACGTCGCGCAACGTGCGCCGGCGCGCCACCAGGGGCTTGCCGCCGACGAAGCTCCAGGCGTAGCGCGCGAAACTGCCGTATTCCTTCTGCACCCGCAGGAAGGCGCGCGCGTTCGCCACCGCGGCCTCGATCTTGAGGCGGTTCCTGACGATGCCGGCGTCGGCCATCAGCGCGCGCCGCTTCTTCGCGTCGAAGCGCGCCACCTTCGCCGGGTCGAAGCCCGCGAAGGCGCGCCGGTAGCCGGCGCGTTTCTTCAGGATCGTGTCCCAGGACAGGCCCGCCTGCGCCCCTTCGAGAATCAGGAGCTCGAACAGCTTGCGCTCCTGTCTCACCGGCACGCCCCACTCGCGGTCGTGGTAGGCGATGGCGAGGGGATTCCTCGCCCAGGCGCAGCGCTTGGGGGACTGTCCCCATTTACGCTTCTTGTTCTTGTAAATGGGGACTGTCCCCATTTAGGCCGCCCGCTTCACGCCGGCCTTCGGATCGTCCTTCACCTCGTGGCTCGCGGGCCGGGCGCGCAGCCGGGTGTCGGTGAGCTCGACGCGCTCGCGCGCGGCGTTGCGGAACGCCTGGTCGCGGCCCGCAAGGTACTGCGGCGGCCAGTACTGTCCCAGGTGCTGGTACCAGGCCGAGGCCTGCAGCGTGAAGTACGGGTTGGCGAGGTGCGGGCGCGCGAGCGCGACGAGGTCGGCCTTGCCCGCGGCAAGCAGCGTATTCACCTGGTCGGCGGTGGTCACCGCGCCCACTGTCATGGCGGCGATGCCGACTTCGTTTCGCACCCAGTCGGCGTAGCTCGCCTGGTACATGCGCCCGTACACCGGCTTCTGGTGCGGCACCGTCTGGCCGGTGGAGACGTCGATCAGGTCGCAGCCCGCGTCCTTCAGCATCTTCGTCAAGGCGACGAGGTCCTCGCCCGAGAGCCCGCCCGGCGCCCAGTCGGTGGCGGAGATGCGCACCGACATCGGCTTCGCCTTCGGCCACGCCTCGCGGCAGGCGCGGAACACTTCCAGCGGCCAGCGCATGCGGTTCTCGATCGCGCCCCCGTAGGCGTCCTTTCTGTGATTGGTGAGCGGCGAGACGAAGCTCGCGAGGAGGTACCCGTGCGCCATGTGCAGCTCGAGCATGTCGAAGCCGCACTCGATGCCCATTCGCACGGCGGCGACGTACTGGTCGCGCACGCGCTCCATGTCCGCGCGCGTCATTTCGCGCGGCACCTGGCTCTCACCGGGAAAGTAGGGGAGCGGCGAGGCTGCGACGATCGGCCAGTTGCCGCTGCGCAGTGGCTTGTCCATCTCTTCCCACATCAGCTGGGTCGAGCCCTTGCGCCCGGCGTGACCGAGCTGAAGGGCGATCTTCGCGTCGGTGTGCACGTGGACGAATTCGACGACGCGCTTCCACGCGAGCACGTGCTCGGCCTTGTACATGCCCGTGCAGCCGGGAGTGATGCGCGCATCCGGCGCCACGCAGGTCATCTCGGTGAAAAGGAGGCCCGCTCCTCCCACTGCGCGCGCGCCGTAATGCACGAAATGCCAGTCCGTCGGCGTACCGTCCACCGCCGAGTACTGGCACATCGGCGAGACCACC
>JBFFZT010000189.1:0-4780 GCA_041568535.1 Burkholderiales bacterium
GAGCGCAGCGAACGCGGACTGCAGGCGGGCATCCATGTTGGGTATTATCGCCCGATGGAACCGACGACCCACGACCCGGCGCGGGGCGCGCTGCCCTTTGCCGCGGGGGCTGTCGCGCGCAGCATCGAGGAAGCCATCCTGTCGCGGCGCAGTTTGCGCGCGTTCAAGCCCGATCCTGTACCGCGCGAGACGGTGGAGCGCATCCTTGCGCTCGCGAGCCGAGCGCCCTCGGGCACCAACATCCAGCCGTGGAAGGTGTACGTGGTCGCAGGCGCGGAGCGCGATCGGCTCGCAAGGGCGATGCATGAAGAATTCCTGCGCGTCGGCGAGGACGGCTGGAAGCGCGAGTACGAGTACTACCCGACCAAGTGGCGCGATCCCTACCTCGCGCGGCGCCGCAAGCTCGGCTGGGACCTCTACGGCCTGCTCGGCATCGCCAAGGGCGAGCGCGAAAAGACGCACCGCCAGCACGCGCGCAACTACCTGTTCTTCGACGCCCCGGTCGGCCTGGTCTTCACCCTCGAGCGCGACCTGCCGGTGGGGGCTTGGCTCGACACCGGCATGTTCCTGCAGAACGTCATGCTCGCCGCGCGCGCCTTCGGCCTGGATACCTGCCCGCAGGCCGCCATCGCCTCGGCGCACAGCGTGCTGCGGCGCGAGCTGCGCATCCCGCAGGCAGAGATCGTCGTGTGCGGGATGTCGCTCGGGCACGCGCGTGACGACGCGGTGGAGAACACGCTGGTGACCGAGCGCGAGCCGGTCGCGGGTTTCGCCCGGTTCTTCGGCTTCTGATGCGCGGCTGGCTGCTCGCGCTGTGGCTGGCGGCGCTGCCCGCCTGGCCGCAGCCGGCGCCCATCGTCGTCGGCGCGGTGGTGTCCGCGACCGGCCAGCTCGCCGACCTCGCGCTGCCGATGCGCCAGGCGCTCATCCTCTGGCAGGAGGAGCGCAACGCCGCGGGCGGACTGCTCGGGCGAGCGATCGAGCTGCGGCTGCTCGATGACCGCTCGGAAGCGACGACGGCGCTGCGCCTTTACGGACAGCTGATCGAGCAGGAGCGCGTTGATCTGCTCATCGGGCCCTTCGGCGCCGCGGCCACCGTCGCCGCGGCGGCGAGCGCGGAGCGCGCGCGCCGCGTGCTGGTGAACGTCAGCGGCGTGACGCGCGGCGTGCACCACGCGGAGCGGCGCTACGTGTTCCAGGTGCCCGCGCCCGCGGCCGAGTATGGCGCGGGCGCGCTCGCTTTGGCGCGCGCCGCCGGGCTTGGCCGCCTGCAGGTGGTGGCACGCAACGAGCCGGCGGCGCGCGAAGCCGCCGAGCGCGTGGTGGCGCAGGCGACGGCACTGGGCCTGCAGGCGGTGCTGCAGACGGCGGCGCCGGACGCCAAGGGGTATGCGCCGATGCTCGCGGCGGCGCGCGCGCGCGGCGCCGAAGCGTGGATCGCGTTCGGGCGCGCCGAGGACGCGGCCGAGCTGGTGAAGGCGTTCAAGGGCGCCGACTACACGCCGGCGCTGTTCCTCGCGCAGGGCGCTGCCGACCCGGACTTCGTGCAGCGCGTTGGCCAGGACGCCGAATACGCGCTGGGGATCATACCGTACGACGCGCGCCTTGCCACGCGCGGCAACGCCGAGTTCGTCGCGCGCTGGCGCAAGCGCTGGGAGAGCGAGCCCGGTGCGGTGGCGGCGAACGCCTACTCGGCCGCGCTGGTGCTCGAAGCGGGCGTGCGCGCCGCGGGCGGCCTGGAGCAGGAGCGCGTGCGCGAAGCGCTGGCGGCGCTGGAGATGGAAACGCCGATCGGCCGCTACCGCGTGGGCGCGGGCGGCGTACAGCTCGGCGCGCAACCCGTCGTGGTGCAGATTCTGCGCGGGCGCACCGAGATCGTGTGGCCGCGCGCGCTCGCTACGGCACAATTGCGGCTTCCGTATCCGCGCTGGGACGAAAGGCAGGTGCATGCCGCTCAATAGGACCTACCTCTTTGCGCCGGGCAACCATCCGCGCCGCGTCGAAAAGGCGCTCGGCCTGGAGGCCGACGCCGTGATCCTCGACCTGGAGGACGCGGTGGCGCTCGCCGACAAGGCTGCCTCGCGCGCGCCGGTCGCCGCGGCGCTCAAGTTGCCGCGCCGCTGCCGCGGCTACGTGCGCGTGAACGCGCCCGCGTCGCCGTTCTGCTACCGCGACCTGGTGGAGACGATCCACCCCAAGGTGGACGGCGTGTTCCTGCCGAAAGTGGAAAGTGCGGCCGACCTGCACGCCATCGACTGGCTGCTCGCGGCGCTGGAGCGCGAGCAGGGCATCGCCGAAGGCACGCTCGACCTGGTGCCGCAGCTGGAAACCGCCGCGGGCGTGGCGCGCGTGGATCGCATCCTGCAGGCGAAGAACCTGCGGCCCTACCGCGGCGCGTGGCGCGTGAAGCGCGTCGCGTTCGGCGCCGCCGATTACTGCCTCGAGCTGGGGATCGTGCCTTCGCTCGAGGAACCGGAGCTCGCCGAGGCGCGCGCGCGCATCGTGCTCGCCTCACGCGCCGCGGGCGTCGAGGGGCCGCTGGACAGCCCCTGGTTCCACCTGCGCGACATGGAGGGTTTCCGCCGCGCCCTGGAGCGCAGCCGCCGCGGCGGGTTCCAGGGGCGGCTGTGCGTGCACCCCGACCAGGTGCCGGTGGCCAACGCCGCCTTCACGCCCGCGCCGGACGAGGTAACGCGCGCCGAGCGCATCGTCGCCGCGTTCCGCCAGGCCGAAGCGAAGGGCGCGGCCGCGGTCGAGGTGGACGGGCAGATGGTCGACTACCCGATCGTGTACCGCGCGCAGGCGCTGCTCGACGCCGCGCGCGAGATCGCCGCAAAGCGCGGCTAGGGTCCCCTGGGCGGCGTCTTTCTTCCCGTCGCGGTCACGCTCGCGATCCAGACGCTGGTCGCGTTCGCGATCTACGCCACGCCGGTGCTGGCGCCCGTTGCGACGCGTGCGATCGGGGTGCCGGCGGCCGCCATCGGCTATTTCATCGCCGTCGCCTACGCCGGCAGCATGCTCGGCTCGGCCGCCGCGGGCGGCTGGGTCGCGCGCTTCGGGCCGATCCGGGTCAGCCAGGTGGGGCTGACGTTGTGCCTCGCGGGTCTCGCGCTCGCCGCCAGCGGCTGGGCGCCGCTCATGCTGCTGGGGGCGTTCGTGCTCGGGGTGGGGTACGGGCCGACCACGCCGGCGAGCTCGGTGATCCTGGTGCGCACCGCGCCGCCCGCGATGTTCTCGCTCATCTTTTCGCTCAAGCAGACCGGCGTGCCCGCGGGCGGCGTGCTCGCCGGCGGCCTGGTGCCGGCGCTGGTGCTCGCGCTGGGCTGGCAGGGGGCGGCGATCGCGATCGGCGCCAGCTGCCTCGTGCTGGCGGCGCTGATCGCGCCGGTGCGCGCGCGCTACGACGTCGGGCTCAACCCGGCGGCGCCGATCTCGGTGGGGGCCGCGTTTGCGCCGGTCGCGCTGGTGGCGCGCACGCCGGCGCTGCGCGAGATGGCGGTGACCTCTTTCGTCTACGGCGGCGTGCAGATCACGCTCGTCACGTACCTCGTCACCTTTCTCATCGACAGCTTCGCGCTCTCGCTGGTGCTTGCCGGCGCTGTTATGGCCGTGTCGCAGGGGGCGAGCGTCATCGGGCGCATCGCGTGGGGCGCGCTCGCGGATCGTGCCGTGACGCGCCGCACGATGCTCGGGCTGCTCGGCCTGGGCATGGGCGTCTCGGCCATGGCGACGCTCGCCGCGGCGCCGGAGTGGCCCGCCTGGGTGCTGTTCGCGTTCGCCTCGGTATTCGGCGCCACGGCCGTGGGCTGGAACGGCGTCTATCTCGCCGAAGTGGCGCGCGTGGCGCCGCAGGGACAGGTGAGCCAGGCGACCGGCGGGTGCCTGTTCTTCACCTTTCTCGGCGTCGTGCTGACGCCGCTGCTGTTCAATCTGGTGCTCGCGCTCGGCGGCGGCTACGGCGTGGCCTATGCGGCGCTCGGCGTGCCGGGCCTGGCCGTCGGAGCGCGGCTCCTGCTGCGGCGCCCGGCATGAGCGCCGTGCGCGACGCGATCCTCGTGCACGGCTTGTGGGTGCCGGCGGCGGTGATGGCGCCGCTCGCGGCGCGCCTCGCCACCGCCGGCTTTCGCTGCCACCTGTTCTCGTACTTCGGGCGCGGGCGGACGCTGGCGGCGCATGGCGAGCGGCTCGCGCGCTACGCGCAGGGAATCGGCCCGGCGCATTTCGTGGGTCACAGTCTGGGGGGGCTCGTGGTGCTCGAAGCCCTGCAGCAGCACGCGGCAGTCCACGCCGGTCACGTCGTCCTCCTCGGCACGCCGGTGCGCGGCAACCTCGCGGGCCGGCGCTTCGGGCAGCACGGCTGGGGGCGGTGGTTTCTTGGGGCGACGGCGCCGCTTTGGCGCGACGGCCGTGCCGCGCGCTGGACGCGACCCGAGCCGCTCGGCGTGATCGCGGGCACGATGCCCGTGGGGCTGGGACGGCTGTTCGGCGCGCTGCCGGGGCCGAACGACGGCGTCGTGCGCGTGGAGGAGACCGAGCTCGAGGGCATGCGCGAGCGCGTGGTGCTGCGCGTCGGCCACAGCGCGATGCTGCTCTCCGCGCGGGTCGCGGCGCAAGTGACGGCCTTTCTGCGTGATGCGCGCTTTACTGCTCCTCGCTAGCGCCGTCGCGCTCTCGGGCTGCGAAACGCTCGCCTACTACGGCCAGGCGGCGGGCGGGCAGCTCGCCATCAGCGCCGCGGCACGGCCGGTGGCGCAGGTGCTCGACGATCCGGACGTGGCGC
>JBFFZT010000190.1:0-4776 GCA_041568535.1 Burkholderiales bacterium
GAGCGTGATGAAGAACAGGCGCTTCCTGCCGTAGCGGTCGGTGAGGCGCCCGAAGACGAGCGCGCCGACCACCGCGCCCGAGAGATAGCCGGTGCCGAGCAGCCCGATCTCGGCGGCGCTGAAGC
This sequence comes from Burkholderiales bacterium, assembly GCA_041568535.1. Classification (GTDB taxonomy): domain Bacteria; phylum Pseudomonadota; class Gammaproteobacteria; order Burkholderiales; family SG8-39; genus JAABQT01. The sequence goes on from JBFFZT010000190.1 coordinate 126, forward strand.
CCATCGTCTCGGGCAGCTGCAGCACGCCGCTCACCGCGCCCTTGAACGTGACCTCGAGCCCGTCGAGAATCCAGGTCACGCCGAGCGCGATCACGACCAGCCAGTGGAAGCGGCTCCAGGGCAGCTGGTCGAGCCGCGCCGGAATGCGCGTGCGTATCAGGGTGTCGCTCACCGGCTACGTGTTACACCGGGCGCGTGCCCACGCACAAGCCCCGCGCTCGAAACCGCGCGGAACCTTCGCCACGCAACGGAGTCTGGCTTGGGGAACCCGTGAAAGGAGCCGAACGGATGCAGAAGCTTGCAGCGATATTCTTTTGTCTCGGCATCGGCTGGTCCGGCGCCGCCGCCGCGCAGACCGTGGCCAAGCCCGACGGCGCGTGGCGCGGCTCGCTCGGCGCCAACGTCAGCTCGGCGAGCGGCAACAACGAAAGCGTCAATGCCGGCCTCAATGCCGATGTCGTGCGCCAGACCGAAATCGACAAGCTGACCGGCTTCGTGCAGAGCCTCTATGGCCGGCGCGAGACCAACGGCGTGAGCGAGCTGACCGCGAGCCGGTTCCGCGCCGGCACGCGCTACGACCGCGACATCACCGACCTCACCTACGGCTTCGTCGGCTACGACGTGGAGAAGAACAAGCTGAACGATCTCAAGTGGCGCCACGCGCCGTCGGTGGGCGCGGGCCTGCACCTGCGCAAGACCGAAACGTTCACCTTCGACGTCTTCGCCGGCTATTCGTACAACCGCGAGCGGCTCTACTCGGGCGGCAAGCGCTCGTTCGACGAGGCGCTGATCGGCGAGGAGACCACGCACCAGTTCTCGGAGAGCACGAAGTTTCGCCAGCGCCTGTCGTACTACCCCAACCTGTCCGACTCGGGCGAGTACCGGCTCGTGTTCGACGCCGGGCTGCTCACCGCGCTCGTCGATCGCTGGAACCTGACGGTCAACCTTTCCGCGCGCTACCAAAGCAATCCGCCGCTCGGCGTGCAAAAGAGCGATACGCTGCTGTTCACCGGGCTGCAGTACAGCTGGGGGCCGAAGTAGACTGCGCGTCCATGATCGAGCTCGTCATCGACCCGCGCCGGCGCGATCTCGGCGGCTTCGAAGTCGCGCGGCTGCTGCCCTACACGGCGCGGCGCATGGTGGGCCCGTTCATCTTCCTCGATCGCATGGGGCCGGCGCAGTTCGCCCCGGGCATCCCGCGCTCGGTGGACGTGCGCCCGCATCCGCACATCGGCCTGTCCACCCTCACCTACCTGTTCGAGGGTGAAATCATGCACCGGGACAGCGTCGGCTCGGAGCAGGCGATCCGCCCGGGCGAGGTCAACTGGATGGTCGCCGGCCGCGGCATCACGCATTCCGAGCGCTTCGAGCGCGCGCGGCGTGAAGGCGATCGCATGGACGGCCTGCAGGCCTGGGTCGCGCTGCCGCGCGAGCACGAAGAAACCGCGCCGGCGTTTTTCCACCACCCGGCCGCTGATTTGCCGGAGCAGGAGGAAGACGGCGCCTGGCGGCGCGTGATCGCGGGCGAAGCGTACGGCGCGCGCTCCCCGGTGCGCACGCACTCGCCGCTGTTCTATGTGCACTTCCGCCTTGCGGCGGGCGCGCGCGTGCAGGTGCCGAACGGGTTCGCGGAACGCGCCGCCTACGTCATCAAGGGTGAAGTCGAAGCGGGCGCACAGCGCTTCGGCGCGGGTCAGCTGCTGGTGTTCACGGCCGGAGCACCGGTGGCACTGCAGGCGCGAACCGCCGCCGAGCTGATGCTCCTCGGCGGCGAGCCGGTGGGCGAGCGCTTCATCGACTGGAACTTCGTCTCGTCTTCGAAGGCGCGCATCGAGCAGGCCAAGGCCGACTGGCGCGCGGGGCGCATGAAGCTCCCGGACCTGGATAGCGAGGAGTTCATTCCGCTGCCCTGAGGCGGCGGCGCGCGTGCTCGCAGGCGAGCGCCGCGCCGACGATGCCGGCGTCGTTGCGCAGCTGCGCCGGCACCACCGGCGTGGCGAGCGTCAGGCGCGGCAGGAACTTGCGCCACTTCCGGCTCACGCCGCCGCCGACGACGATCAGGTCCGGCCAGAAGTAGCGCTGCAGCAGATGCAGGTAGGCGTCGACGCGGCGCGACCACTTCTTCCAGCCGAGATCCTTCTTCTCGCGCACGCTGTCCGCCGCCCAGGACTCGGCATCGCGTTCGCGCAGGGTGAGATGCCCGAGCTCGGTGTTGGGCACCAGCCGTCCGTCGATGAACAGCGCGCTGCCGATGCCGGTGCCGAGCGTCACCACGATCACCACGCCGCCGCGCTTGCGACCCGCGCCGAACGCCATCTCCGCGCAGCCCGCCGCATCGGCGTCGTTGATGACGGTGACGGCGCGCCCGAGGGCCGAGCGCAGCAACGCGCGCGCATCGACGCCGAGCCAGCGGCGCGAGATGTTGGCCGCGGTGCGCACGCGCCCGTGCTTGACCACCGCGGGCAGCGCGCAGCCGACTGGCCCTTTCCACTTGAAGCGCTCGACGATGCGCGCTACCGCGCGCGCCACGGCGCGCGGCGTCGCGGGCTGCGGCGTCGCCACCCGGCGGCGCGCGGCCAGCAGGCGCCCCGTCCTCGTGTCGACCGGTGCGCCCTTGATGCCGCTGCCGCCGACGTCGATGCCGAGGATCCTCATCGCCGCGGCTCCTTCAGGCTGAGCGTGCTCAGGTGCCCGTCTTCGCCAGCCGTTGCAGGTACTTCGCCGCGAACTCGGCCGCCGGCAGCGGCTTGCTGAAGAGGTAGCCCTGGCATTCGTCGCAGCCGCGCTCGCGCAGGTAAGCGAGCTGGCGCTCGGTCTCGACGCCCTCGGCGACCACGGTCAGCCCGAGGCTGTGCGCCATGGCGATGATCGCGTCGACCAGCGGGGCGCTGCCGCCGTCGGCGGGAATGGCCGTAATGAATGAACGGTCGATCTTCAGCTCGTTCAGCGGCAGCAAATGCAGGTAGCTGAGCGAAGAGTAGCCGGTGCCGAAGTCGTCCATGGAGAGCCGCACGCCGATCGATCGGAGCTCGCGCAGCAGCTCGACCGCCGACTTCGGGCTTCCCATCACCGAACTCTCGGTGAGTTCGAGGTGCAGAAAACCGTTCTGCCCGGTCGATTCGATCGCCTGGCGCACGACGGCGGAGAGCTCGGGCTTGAATTGCCGCGGCGACACGTTCACGGCGACCGGCACGCGCTGCAGCCCGGCCGCACGCCAGGCCTGCAGCTGCTGGCAGGCGGCATTGATCACCCATTCCCCCAGCGGCGCAATCAGTCCGGATTCCTCGGCCACCGGAATGAAATCGCCGGGCGGGACCAGGCCGCGCTCCGGATGCTGCCAGCGCAGCAGCGCTTCGGCGCCGCAGACTTCATTGCGCGCGGTCGTGAGTTTCGGCTGAAAGAACAGCCGCAGCTCGCCACGCGCCAGCGCCCGGCGCAGTCCTTCTTCGGTGGCGAGGCGCTGCGCGGCTCTGGCGTTGAGCTCCTTCGAGTAGAAGCGGAAGGTGTTGCGCCCTGCTTTCTTCGCCTCGTGCAGGGCCGCGGTGGCGTTCTTCACGAGCTCGTTGCCATTCATGCCATTGGCCGGGAACAGCGCTACGCCGATGCTTGCCGTGACGCTCATCTCCTCGCCGCCCAGGTCGAGCGGCAGCGCAAGCGAGCGCAGGAGTTCGTCCGCCAGGTGCGAGGGGTACTCGGCATTCGGGATCGTTGGTAGAAGCACGGAGAACTCGTCGCCGCTGAAGCGCGCCGCAAACGGCATCTGATCGTGCGTCTGCTCCTCGCCGACGCGCGCCTGCAGCACGCCACGGATGCGCCGGCCGGCCTCGCGGATGACGGCGTCGCCCGTATCCGGTCCCAGCGCCTCGTTGATTTGCCGGAAGCGGTCCAGCCCGAGCTGCAGCAGCGCGCCCATCCGGCCGGGGGCGTCGGCGTCGAACAGCGTGCGCTCCAGCTCGCCGAGAAACCGCTGGCGATTCACCAGGCCCGTGGTGCGGTCGAAGAAGGCGAGGAAATCCTGGTACGCCTTGGCGGTCAGCGTGTTGCGCAGGCGCAGGACGAGCTCGCTCCTGTCGACCGGCTTGCGCAGGAAATCGGTCGCGCCGAGCTCGAGCGCCTTGAGCATGGTCTGCGGGTCGGTTGCCGCGGTCAGCACGATCGCCGGGGTGTGCTGCAGCTGCGCATCGGCCCGCATGCGCTGCAGGATCTCGAACCCGCTCATGCCCGGCATCTTCACGTCGAGCAGCACGACGTCCGGGCGCCAGCGCAGCATCAGGTCGGTCGCCTCGGGCGCCAGCGTGGTATGAACGAAGCGCCGGTATCCCGCCACCTCCAGGAAGCGCCGGATCAGGTCGATCATCTCGGGCTCGTCGTCCACCATCATGACGAGCGCCTCGCCTTGCATGGCAAGCGCCATGCCGTACGTAGTGTCGACGTCTTCTTCCTGTCCTCGTCGCGTCATGACCTCGGCACCATCAGCACGCATGCTACCAAAGCGAAAACGCCATCCCAGGAACTTTCTCCCTTTCTGCAGCCTACGCCGCCCACCGCGCGGGCCGCTTCTCCACGAACGACGCCAGGCCTTCCGCTGCCTCCGCGCTGCGGCGTTTCGCCGCATGCTGCTCGCACAGCCGCCCGAGCACGGCGTCGTCGA
>JBFFZT010000191.1:0-4762 GCA_041568535.1 Burkholderiales bacterium
GAGGCGTGGCACAGCCGCGTGCAGTGATCGACGTTGTTGGTGCCGAAGCCGGTGCGCACCAGCTTCTGGAACAGGTACGCCTCCTCGTTCGAGCCCTTGGCCGAGCCGAAGCCGGCGAGCGCCGCGCGGTCGGCGTTGCGGATGCGCGCGAGCCCCGAAGCGGCGAGTTCCAGCGCCTCCTCCCAGCTTGCTTCGCGGAACACGTCGCCCCAGCGGCCCGGATCCACCGTGAAGTCGGCCGACTTACTCACCCCGGGCTTGCGGATGAGCGGCTTGGTCAGCCGGTGCGGGTGCTGCACGTAATCGAAGCCGTAGCGGCCCTTCACGCACAGGCGCCCGTGGTTCGCCGGGCCGTCCTTGCCGTTCACGAACTGGATCACGTTCTCCTTGACGTGATAGGTCAGCAGGCACCCCACGCCGCAGAACGGGCACACCGAGTCCACCGTCTTGTCGATCTGCTGCAGCCCCGCCTCGCGCGCGGGCATCAGCGCACCCGTCGGGCAGGCCTGCACGCACTCGCCGCAGGCGACGCAGGTCGAAGCGCCCATCGGGTCGTCGAAGTCGAACACGATCTTGGATTCCTCGCCGCGCCAGGCATAGCCGATGACGTCGTTCACCTGCTCTTCGCGGCAGGCGCGCAGGCAGCGCGTGCACTGGATGCAGGCGTCGAGGTTGACCGCGATCGCCGGATGCGAGACGTCGGCTTCGGGCTGATGACGCGCCTTGAAGCGCGGCGGGCCCATGCCAAGCTTGCGTGCCCACTGATCGAGCTCGGAGTCCTTGCGGTACTGCTTCTGCGGCATGTCGGAGAGCAGGAGCTCCAGCACCATCTTCTGCGACAGCACCGCGCGCGCCGAATCGGTCGTCACCTCCATGCCTTCCTTCGGATAGCGGCAGCACGAGGGTGCGAGCGCGCGCTCGCCCTTGATCTCGACCACGCAGGCGCGGCAGTTGCCGTCGGGCCGCAGGCCCGGCGTGTAGCACAGGCGCGGGATGTCGACGCCGTGGCGCTGCGCCGTCTCGATGAGGGTCTCGTCCGGCCGCCCGACCACGCTCCGCCCGTTCAGCTTGAACTCGATGGGCAGCGTCGCCAGCTGCTGGGTGCTCACGCGATCCATCACTGCACCTCGTGCGGGAAGTATTTGATGACGCTCTGCACCGGGTTCGGCGCCGCCTGGCCCAGGCCGCAGATGGAGGCGTCCATCATCGCCTGTGAGAGCTCGCCGAGCAACGGTTGGTTCCACGATTTTTCTTCCATCAGCGCGAGCGCCTTGGCGGTGCCGACGCGGCACGGCGTGCACTGGCCGCAGGACTCGTCCTTGAAGAACTTCATCAGGTTGCGCGCCGCCGCGGCGGCCCTGTCGTGCTGCGACAGGATGACGATCGCCGCCGAGCCGATGAAGCAGCCGTGCGGCTGCAGCGTGTCGAAGTCGAGCGGCACGTCGGCCTTGGCCGCGGGCAGGATGCCGCCCGAGGCACCGCCGGGCAGGTAGCCGTAGAGCTCGTGGCCCTCCTGCATGCCGCCACAGAATTCCTCGATCAGCTCGCGCACCGTGATCCCGGCGGGCGCGAGGTGCACGCCGGGCTTCCTGACCCGGCCCGAGACCGAAAACGAGCGCAGGCCCTTGCGCTCGTGGCGGCCCTGCGCGGCGAACCAGGCAGCGCCCTTCTCGACGATCTCGCGCACCCAGTACACCGTCTCCAGGTTGTGCTCGAGCGTGGGGTAGTCGAACAGGCCCACCTGCGCCACGTACGGCGGCCGCAGGCGCGGCATGCCGCGCTTGCCCTCGATCGACTCGATCATCGCCGACTCTTCGCCGCAGATGTAGGCGCCCGCACCGCGGCGCAGCTCGATCGGCGGCAGCGCGCAGGGCGGCGACTTCAGGAGCTTGGCCAGCTCACGCTCCAGCACGGCGCGGCAGCCCGCGTACTCGTCGCGCAGGTAGACGTAGATCCCGCCTACCCCCGCGCACCACGCGGCCACCAGCATGCCCTCGAGAAAGCGATGCGGGTCGCGCTCCAGGTACCAGCGGTCCTTGAAGGTGCCGGGCTCGCCTTCGTCGATGTTCACCGCCATCAGGCGCGGCGCGGGCTCGGCGGCGACCAGGCGCCACTTGCGCCCGGCGGGAAAGCCGGCGCCGCCCAGGCCGCGCAGGCCCGAATCCTCCATGATCTTGGTGATCTGGTCGCGCGTGCGCTTTCCCGCGAGGCACTCGGCAAGCAGGCGGTAGCCGCCCGCCTTGCGATACGCGGCGTAATCGATGTACTCGGGTTCCGGGCACTTGAACGTCTTCTTCTGCACCGCCGCGCGCACCTTGTCGAGCGTGGCGTTGCCGACCGGATTCTGGTGCACCACCGCGCACGGCGCGACTTCGCAGCGGCCGACGCAGGGCGCGGGGATCACGCGCACGTCCTTGCCGAGGAGAGCGGGCAGTTTCCGGAGCAGCTCCTGGGCGCCCGCCATCTCGCAGGCGATGGAATCGCACACGCGCACCGTCAGCGCGGGAGGCGCGGGCTCGCCCTCCTTCACGACGTCGAAGTGGTGGTAGAAGGTCGCCACCTCGAACACCTCGGTGAGCGACAGCTTCATCTCCTGCGCCAGGGCGGCAAGGTGCGCCGCCGACAGGTGCCCATACCGGTCCTGGATGCGATGCAGATGCTCGATCAGGAGGTCCCGGCGGCGGGGCGACTTGCCGAGGAGCGATCGCACATCCTGCAGCGCCTGCGGATCGACCCTGCGCCCCTTGGGCGTCGGACGGACTTTCATGCGGCCATTATCCGGCAGCCGAGCGTTTCGCTTTCTTGACTGCGGTCAAGGGGTTCGGGACCATAGCCGGATCATGTGCCGCGCACTGCTCTACCTCGGCCAGCCGGTGGCGCTCGACGACTTTCTGTTCCGTCCCGATTCGGCGCTGGTCAAGCAGAGCTACATGCCGAAGATGCTGCACCTGCTCAATCTCGCCGGCTTCGGCATGCGCGCCTGGGACGCCGTGTCGCACGAGCCCGAGAAGCCCTTCGCCTACGCCTCGGACGCGATTCCCGTTTTCGACCGCAACCTGAAGGGCCTGGCGGAGAAGATCCGCGCGCGCTGCCTGCTCGCGCACGTGCGCGGCGTGCCGTACAACACCAAGGTGGAGATCGCCACGCAGAACGTGCACCCGTTCCAGTTTGCGGGCGTGCCGCTCGCGCTCGCGCACAACGGCGACCTCGCGCGCTTCGCGGACATGAAGCCGCTCCTGCTGCCCCAGGTGCGCCCGGAATTCGCGGCGCAGATTCGCGGCACCACCGACAGCGAGTGGATCTATGCCCTGCTCATCTCGCGGCTCAAGGACCCGCTCGCGCGCCCATCCGCCGACGAGCTGCACGATGCGGTGGCGCAGACGCTGCGCATCCTGCGCGAGGCGCGCGAGAAGCTCGGCATCGCGCTCGCTTCGCCCGTCAACCTGTTCATCACCGACGGCACCCAGCTCGCCGCAGTGCGCTACACGTTCGATTTCGGCTGCTACCCGCAGGACCCCGCGGAGTTCCTGCCCGGGCACCTCGCCTACTACACGCTCTGGTACACGGTGGGGCGCGACTACGGCCTGCACGAGGGCGAGTGGAAGATGACCGGCGGCAGCGACAGCGCCGATTCGGTGCTGGTCGCCTCGGAGCCGCTGACGCGGGATGTCTCGGCCTGGGTCGAGGTGCCGGAGTACTCGATGCTGCACGCCGTCATCCGGCGCAACCATCAGCCGGCGATCACGCTGCGGGAGTTGCGCTAGCGGGCGCCGGCGCCGCCACGATCTGCACGCTTTGCGCGGTTTCCAGCTTGTCGCCCTCGCGGCGCGCGCCGCGCAGCCGCGCCAGGCTGATCAGGCGCGTGAAGTGGCGGTTGGTCTGCCCCAGCGACGCGAGCAGGCTGCGCTGGATCGCGTGGTGCAGCCCGGTGGTCACGGTGCTCTCGCCGAAATACAGCGCCTCGAAGCCGGCGCGCGGGATCTCGAGCAGGATCGCGCTCTCCCGCACCGCGGCCGCGGAGCCGTGCGCGCTGCCCGCCAGCAGGCTCATGAAGCCGAACAGCTGCCCGGGGCCGAGCAGCGCCATGCGCCGCTCGCGCTTGGCGTGGCTCGCGGTGATCTCCACCGCGCCGCGCAGCACGGCGTACGCCGCCTCCGAGGGCTGGCCGATGGTGAACACGCCGTGCCCGCGCGGTAGCTCGACGAGCTTCGACACGTCGAGCACCTCGGCGATTTCCTGGTCATCGAAGCCCTCGAACAGCGGCAGCAGCGCCAGGAACGGCTTCAGGTCGAACGCGCTCTTCTTCGCGCGCTTCACGCCGGCGAGCGGGTCGGCGCCGGAGGGCTTCGGCGCCGGCCGGTCCTCCGGCGTCGCCACCTCCATAACGCGCGCATTGAGCGCGCGCAACTTCTCCGCCAGCAGCAGCGTGAGCGCGTGCTGCAGGCGCAGCGCATCGGGCGCGCGCCGCGCCGCCAGCGCGCGGAATTCGCCACGGTCGAGGAACCAGCCGTCGACGTTGGTCGCGGCGATAACGGTGGCGGTGCACGTGCCGCGCTCGAAGAGCGCGGTTTCGCCGAACAGGCTCCCCGGCCCGAGCGTGGCCACCGTCAGGCGGTCGCCACCCGGCAGCACCACGCTCGCCTCTGCGGTGCCTTCGCGCAGCACGTAGGCGCCGCGCGATTCCTCGCCGAAGCGAATCAGGCGCGCGCCACGCGCGAAGGACACCGGGCGCGCGACCGACAGCAGCAGATGGCGCGCCGCA
>JBFFZT010000192.1:0-4733 GCA_041568535.1 Burkholderiales bacterium
GCTTCGGCGGCTCGACCACCTTCAGCGTCTCCAGCCGCGGCGAGACGTCCACCTAGAGCTCGTCGGGCTTAAGCGTCTCGAGCGCCTTTTTCTTCGCCATCATGATGTTCGGCAGCGTGACGTAGCGCGGCTCGTTCAGGCGCAGGTCGGTGGTGATCACCGCCGGCAGCGCGACGGAGATCGTGTCGAGGCCGCCGTCCACCTCGCGCGTCACCTCGGCCTTGCCGTCGGCGATCGTCACTTTCGAGGCGAAAGTGGCCTGCGGCCGGCCGAGCAGCGCGGCCAGCATCTGCCCGGTCTGGTTGGCGTCGTCGTCGATCGCCTGCTTGCCCAGGATCACGAGCTCGGGCTTTTCCTTCTCGCACACCGCCTTGAGCAGCTTCGCCACCGCGAGCGGCTGCAGCTCGCCTTCGGCCAGCACCAGGATGGCGCGGTCGGCGCCGATGGCGAGCGCCGTGCGCAGCGTCTCCTGGCACGCCTGCGGACCGCAGGAAACGGCGACGATTTCCGTCACGGTGCCGGCCTCTTTGAGCCGCACCGCTTCTTCCACGGCGATTTCGTCGAAAGGATTCATCGACATCTTGACGTTGGCGGTCTCGACGCCGGTGCCGTCGGCCTTGACGCGCACCTTGACGTTGTAGTCGACCACGCGCTTGACGCTGACCAGGGCTTTCATGGGATCTCGGGAGCGTGCAGGAGCGTCAAATTATAACGTGACGATCCATGCGCACGCGGCGTTTGAAACGGCGCATGCTTGCGTCCATGCGCGCAGCGCTCGCCTGCCTTCTGCTTCTCGGCTGTGCCGCCACGCCGGTCGCCGACCTGCCGCGTGCGCCGGCCGATGTCGCGGTCTACGTCGTGCCGCAGGGCGGGCACACCGGCCTCGCGGTGCGCATGTCCGATATCCCGGCGCCGCTGGTGCCGGAGAAGCGCGACTTCCCGGGCGCGGACTATCTCGAGATCGGCTGGGGCGAGCGCGACTTCTACATGGCGCCGAGCGCCGGCCCGTGGCTGTCGTTCAAGGCGGGCGTGTTCCCGAACCGCAGCGTGGTACACCTCGTAGGCGTGCGCGGCGAGCTGGCGCGCGCCTTTCCCGCGAGCGAGATCGTGGCGATCCCCTTGTCGCGCCCGGCGCTGGAAGGGCTGCTGCGCTATGTGCACGACGCGTTTGAGCGCGAGGACGGCACCGCGGTCGCGTTGGGGCGCGGCTTCTACCCCGGGCGCCAGACCTTCCACGTGCTGCGCACCTGCAACGTCTGGACCGCCGGGGCGCTGCGCGCCGCCGGCCTGCCGGTGCGTGACGCGCTCTCCGTGGAAGGCATCCTCGCCCAGGTACGGCCCCTCAGCCTTCGGCCAGCGCCGTAAGCGCCTGCGTGAAGCAGGCCATCGGCACGCGCACGATGCCGGCGCCGATCTGCCCGATGCCCGCCTGACGGTGCGCGATGCCGGTCGTCAGCACCGGCCGGATGCCGCTGTCGACGACCTTGCGCACGTCGATGCCCGCCGGCGCACCCGCGAAATCCAGGTTCGGCAGCGCCAGGTCCGGGTTGCGCGCCCAGGCGATGTGCTGCATATCGCGCGAGGTGGCGATCGCGTCGGCCACCGTGCCGCCCACCAGTTGCACCAGCGCGGGCGCCGCCGCCATCGACTGCCCGCCGTAGCCCGCAGTCTCGCAGATCGCGCTGTCGCCCAGGTCCGCGTTGGCGTCCTGCTGCGTGAACCCGGGAAAGAACAGGCCGACCGGCACGTCCGAGGGCGCCTCGAACCAGCGCGCGCCCAGGCCGCTGACGCGGATCGCGCTGGTGACGCCGTTGCGCGCGATCGCGGTGACGATCGACGCGCGCTCGACGCCGTGCGCCGCGTCCATGATCGACTTCGACGCCACCATCGACAGGTTGAGGAAGAACTGCGAGGTGCCGGCGATGAAATCCAGCGTCTCGCGGCTGCGCGCGCGCGCGCCGGCGCTGCCGGCGAGCGCGCCGCCGATCGCCATGTGAAACAGCGCGGTGGCGGCGGCGTTGCGGCTGTGCACCTCGTCGCCCATCAGCAGCGCCTGCACCTGGATCGCCCGCAGGTCGATGCCGCCCTCGATCGTGGCGAGCGCCGATTTCAGCGCCGGCGCGATGGTGCCGGCCAGCCAGCGCAGCCGCTCGAGCACCTCCGGACCGAACGCGCCGAAGCGCAGCACCCGGCCGATGCCCTCGCTCAGGTTGGTGTAGGCAAGGTGGCCGTGCGCGGCGTCGCGCACCACGAACAGCGGCATCGACGGCGAGATGGTGCCCGACATCGGGCCGACGGCGCCGAGGTCGTGGTTCTGCACGAAGCGCACCTCGCCCGCGCCGAGCCGCCGGCGCGCGTCGGCCTCGTCCCGCGCCCAGCCTTCGTGGAGCATGGCGCCGATCAGCGTGCCCTTCATCGGCTCGCACATCGCCGCCCAGGGCACCGGCGCGCCGGCGTGCGTCAGCACGCGCGCCCCGCCCGCCCAGAGCTGCGGCCAGACCTCGTCGGCGCGCAGCGCCACGTCGACGAGGCGCGGGCGCGCGGCGAGCATGCGCGCGACGGCGGCGTCGTTCGCGGCATCGGTGCGCGCATCGCCCGCGAGCCGCGCCAAGGCGCGCGCCAGTTCCGGGTCGCCGTCTCCAGCCGGGCGCCAGTCGAGATGCGTCACGGCCGCGCCGGCCGCGCGCGGACCCGCTGTCAGCAGCTCCAGACCGACGTTGAGGACCGCGGGCGTGCGGGTCGGGCGCTCGCCCTGCATTCGCTCAACCGAAGATGACCTTCGGCAGCCAGGTCGCCATCTCGGGGAAGTAAGTCAGGATCACCAGCATCATCAGCTGCAGGATGACGAACGGGATGACCCCGCGGTAGATCTGCATGGTGGTCACTTCCGGCGGCGCCACGCTGCGCAGGTAAAAGAGCGCGTAGCCGAGCGGCGGGGTGAGGAACGAGGTCTGCAGGTTGATGGCGATCATGATGCCGAGCCACACCGGGTCGAGGCCGAACTGCAGCAGCACCGGCCCGACGATCGGCACGACGACGAACAGGATCTCGATGGTGTCGAGGAAGAAGCCCAGCACGAACAGCAGCGCCATCACCACGATCATCGCGCCGACCACGCCGCCGGGCAGGCCGGTGAGGAACTTGTGCACCATGTCGTCGCCGCCCAGCCCGCGGAACACGAGCGAAAAGAGCTGCGCGGCGATGATGATGGCGAAGATCATGGTGCTCAGGCGCGCGGTGGTGCGCATCACCTGCTGCAGCGTGTCGATGCGGAACACGCGCCAGAGCGCGACCACCAGGCCCCAGATGATGCCCAGGCACATGAGCAAGGCGACGACGCTTGCCACGTTCTCGGTCAGCGTGATGTTGGTGCGCGTCACGCGCATGTCGACGAAGCTCGTGAGGATGATGACGCCGATCAGGCAGAGGGCGGCCGTGTAGACGGGAATCGGCTTGCCTTCCGCGAGGCGGTGCCCCGCGAGCAGCGTGGCGCCGATGGCGCCCACGCCCGCGGCTTCCGTCGGCGTCGCGATGCCGACCAGGATCGAGCCGAGCACCGACACGATCAGCACGAGAGGCGCGACCAGCGCGTGCATGACGCGGCCCACCATGTTGCCCGTCTGCATCGACTCGTCGCGCGGGATCGCGGGCGAGGACTTCGGATTGATGAACGCGGTGATGATCTGGTAGAAGATGTACAGGCCGACGAGTGCGAGCCCCGGGATCAGCGCGCCGGCGAACAGGTCGCCGACCGAGACCGGCTCGGGGGAGAAATTGCCGAGGGTGCGCTGCGCCTCCTGGTGCGCGTTGGAGATCTGGTCGCCGAGCACCACCAGCACGATGGAGGGCGGGATGATCTGGCCGAGCGTGCCGGCGGCGGCGATCGAGCCGCAGGCGAGCCTGGGGTCATAGCCGCGGCGCAGCATGGTCGGCAGGGAGATGAGTCCCATGGTGATCACGGTGGCGCCGACGATACCCGTGGAGGCGGCGAGCATGGCGCCCACCACCGAGACCGAGATACCCAGGCCCCCGCGCAGCCGGCCGAAGAGCTGCCCCATGGTGTCGAGCAGCTCTTCCGCGACTTTAGAGCGCTCGAGCATCACGCCCATGAAGATGAACAGCGGGATCGCGATCAGCACCTCGTTGGTCATCACGCCGTAGATGCGGTGCGGCAGCACCCCGAGGAAATCCGGATCGAACACGCCGACCGCCATTCCGGCGAGCGCGAAGACCAGGGCGGTGCCGGCGAGCGTGAAAGACACCGGGTAGCCGAGCAGCACGAAGCTGCACAGCCCGACGATCATCAGCAGGGAGAGCACTTCCTTCATGCGACTCTCCCCCTGGCTCCCGGCTCACCGTCGACGCGGCCCCGGTTCGGCTCGACGCCCGCCACCACCAGAGCCGACTGCAGAATGAGCGACAGCGCCTGAATGGTGAGGAGCCCCGTGAACACGAGGATCAGTGTCTTGAGGAGGTACACCGCGGGGATCCCCAGCCTGCCCTCCTGCGAGATCTCCATCACCGCCCACGACGCCTTCACGTACGGCCAGGCCATCCACCCGATCAGCACGCACGTCGGCAGCAGGAACAGCAGCGTACCGATGATGTCCACGATCGCCCGCCTGCGCGGCGTCATCGTGGCGTAGAAGATGTCGCAGCGCACGTGGCCGTTGTGCACCAGCGCATAGCCGGCGCACACCAGGAACACGGTGGCGTGCATGTAGACGATCGAC
>JBFFZT010000193.1:0-4705 GCA_041568535.1 Burkholderiales bacterium
CGCCCACCATGCGCGCGCGGGAGAGCGCCAGTTCAAGCGCCGCGCGTTCGGGGCCCGAGGACAGCGTCGCCACCAGGTTGTCTTTCCTCACCAGATCGCCGCGCTGTACCAGGACCGACTCGATGATGCCCTCGACTGGCGAGCGCACATCGATGCTCTGCCGGGCTTCGATCAGGCAGTCGTACTCGTCGCGCGCCTGCGTTTCGCCGGCGGCAGGCGTCAGGAGCAGCGCTACGCCGCAGGACAAGACACAGAGTCGAAGGATGCTCACGCGGAAATCCGGCCGGGCTGCAGGGACAGGCCGCTAGTGTATCGCTAAGCAACCAGAAGCGCCGCGAGCGGGAAGCACGCGCAGGCCGCCGCGAGCGCCACAGTGCCTTGTGACGGCGCGATGCGCTCGCCCGTCATCACGTTCTCCAGCGCGGCCGCGTTCGGCGGCAGCGCCACTGTCGTGTCCTCCCAGGCCTCGCCCAGCGGCAGCTTGCCCGCGCTGCCCAGCATCTTGGCGTACAGCCTGGGGGCCACCACCACCAGCGTGCCGCTCGCGTGCGTGCGCGCGAACGCCAGGACGTGCTCGGCGTGCTTGCCGCTCGCCGCGAGCGGCTGGTAGGCGCCGTCGCGGAACAGCTCGGGCAGCTTGCGGCGCAGCTCGAGCATGCGCCAGGCGATCCACAGCTTGGCGCGGCCATCCTGCGGCGCATCGAGCAGCGGTCGCGGGTCGGTGAGCGTGGCGAGCTCGTCGAGCAGGCGCGCGCGCAGCGCGTAATCCACGGGCCGGCGGTTGTCCGGATCGACCAGGCTCAGGTCCATCAGCTCGGTGCCCTGGTACACGTCGGGCACGCCCGGCGAGGCGAACTTGAGCAGGGTCATGCTGAGGCTGTTCAGGGCGCCGAACCAGGCGATCGTCTCGGCCTGCACGCGCAGGTCCTCGAGGAACGGGTTGGGGGCGAGCCGCCCGAGCAGCGCGCGCACGAACGCGGTGAGCGCGTTCTCGTACTCTTCGTTGGGGCTGATCCAGCTGGTGTTGGCCTTCGCCTCGCGCGCCGCCTTGACCACGTACTGCTCGATGCGCTCGCGCCAGGCAGCGAGGGCGGCGTCGTCCGGCGCGCCTGCGCGCTCGTTCAACATGCCCGGGGGCAGCGTGCCGAGCAGCGTCTGGTAGAGCAGGTACTCGTCGGTGGGCGAGGGCGCGGGGCCGGAGTCGAGCTTCGCGCGGTGCGCGCGGTTCAGCGCGCTCCAGCGACGCAGCATCAGGCGCCAGGCCGCCGGGATCTCCGAAAGGACGTTGATGCGGCAGCGCACGTCCTCGGCGCGCTTGTTGTCGTGCGTGGAGGTGGCGAGCATGGTGTGCGGCCAGCGCGCGGCGCGGTCGGCGCTCGCGCCGTGGAAGGCGCGCACCGTCATGCCGAACTGCGAGGGCTCGCCGCCCACTTCATTCAGCGACGCGAGCCGGGCGTAGAGGTAGAACGCCGTGTCCTCCACGCCCTTGGCCGCCACCGGGGAGGTGAACTGCTGGAAGCGGATGGCGAAGCGCCGCACCAGGGCGCGCAGCCGCTCGTCGGCGCCTTCCACCGTCTGGCCGAGCAGCGACTGGCGCACGAAATCGAAGATCGAGACATCCGCGGCGCGGCTGCGCCGGCGCGCGTGCGCCACCGCCCAATCGACGTAGCGCAGGTCCTGGTCCGAGGGCGCGTCGATGATGTAGGTGCGGTACACGGGCATGCAGGCCGCGACCTCGGCGAGCGCCTGGCGCAGGGTGTTGAAGGTGTAGTCGCGCGTGCGCCGGTCGGCGCGCGCGATGCGCAGCAGCTCGGTCGAGAGCACGGTGAGCTCGGAGGCGAGCGCGCTGCGCATGATGGCGCGCTTGCCGGCATAGGCGAGCTCTTCGAAGTGCTCGTCCACGCCGGAGAAAGCGTGCCAGATACGGTCGAAGCGGCTTTGCGCGGCGGTGTCGACCAGCACGCCGTTCGCCACCATGGCGAAGCGGTAGCCCGTGCTGCCGTGCACGTGCCAGTCCGTCGGCACGTCCTCGTGCGGCGCGACGATTTTCTCCACGGCCACGTACAGCGGCCGCGCCGGTCGGCCGGTCGCGTCGCGCTCGGCCAGCGGCACGCCCGTGCGCCGCGCGTAGCCTTCCTGCAGGCGGCGGAAGTACTGCGCCGGGTCGTACAGGCCGTCGGGATGGTCGATGCGCAGCCCGTCGACGATGCCCTTGGCGGCGAGCTCGAGCACGAAGCCGTGCGTCGCCTCGAACACCTGCTCGTTCTCCATGCGCAGGGCGGCGAGCTCGTTGATGTCGAAGAAGCGCCGGTAGTTGATCTCGTCGGAGGCCACGCGCCAGTAGGTGAGGCGGTAGGCCTGCGCTTCTAGCAGCTCGTGCAGCGCGTCGTGCGCGCCGGCGGCGTTGTATTCGGCGAGCGCCGCGTCGATGGCCTGCGCGACCTCCGGGCGCCGCCCGCAGAGGCGCGCGAGCCGACCCTTGTGGATCTCCTTGTCGCGCGCGCGCTCGGCGAGCGCCTCGGGCTCCACGGCTTCGCGCTTGGGCAGGTGGCCGAAGGCGTCGGCGAGGCTGGAGACCGCCGCACGCGCCTCGGCATCGGTCAGCAGCGCCTCGGTGCGCTTGAGCACCATGCGGTAGCTGCGCGGGTTCAGCGGGAAGCGGTGCTCGTGGTAGCGCAGCGCGAAGCTGCCCGTCGCGGGCTCGAAGCCCAGCACCAGCTGGCCGCTGGGCAGGACGTTGCCGTAATGATCGCCGAGCGCCGGCACCAGCACCTTGCCGGCGAGCTCGGCGTTGATCGGCTGCCAGTCGATGTCGAAGTACTGCGCGTAGGCCGAGGCGGGGCCGTTCTCGAGCACGTCCATCCACCAGGCGTTGTCGGCGCCGAGCACGCCCATGTGGTTGGGCACCATGTCGACGAGCTGCCCCATGCCGTGCTCGCGCAGCGCCGCGCTGAAGCGCTCGTAGCCCGCGGCGCCGCCGAGCTCGGGATTGATCTCGTCGTGCGCGACGATGTCGTAGCCGTGCATGCTGCCGGGGCGCGCGCGCAGGATCGGCGAGCAGTAGACGTGGCTCACGCCGAGGCGCTCGAGGTAGGGCAGGATCTTCACCGCGTCGTCGAACGTGAAGTCCTTGTTCAGCTGCAGCCGGTAGGTGGCGCGCGGCACGCGCGCCTCGGCGGCCGGCGTCGCGCGCGGGCGCTGCGCCGGATGCGGCCGGATCTTCGCCAGCGTCGCGGCGAGGCTGCGCAGGCGCTCGTCGGCCGCGAGCTGCTCGAGCGTCTCCGGGATCTTGCGCTTCCAGTTGGGGTGCTGTTCGACGGTGCCCGGCATGTTGGCCTGCTCGGTGGCGCCGATCACGTCCTCGAGCTGCACCATCAGCACGCGCGAGGGCGCCGCGGCGACGAAGGCGTGGATCGCCTCGGAGAGCGCGGGCGTGAGCGCCTGCGCGCCCGTGGGCTCCACCACCACGCCTTCGGGCAGCAGGCCCGCGTGCTGCAGCGCGAGCATCATGCGCACGCGCTCCTGCGCGCGGTCGACGAGCTGCTTCTCGTACACCCCGGCGTTCGGGAACAGGCCGAGATCGAGCCGCAGCCGCAGGTCGCGCCCGATCCACCAGCCGGCGAGCGTCGCCAGGTCGTGCGTGCTCACCGCCACCAGCGCGTCGCGCGGGTACTCGGCGCTCGGCTTGAAGATGCCGCCTTCGCCGCGCTCGAAGTACAGCAGCCGGTAGGAAAGCACCTCGTAGCGCGCGAGCGCCGCGCGCATCTCCTCGGCCACCGTGCCGAGATCCTCGCCGATCACCATGCAGCGCTGGCGCTCGCTCTCCAGCGCGACGATCGCCATCATCTCGTCGAGCGCGTAGCTGACGTAGGTGCCGTCGGCGGCGCTCTTGTCGGGCGGGATCCAGAACAGGCGCATCAGCCCCATGACGTGGTCGATGCGCACCGCGCCCGCGTCGCGCATGTTCTCGCGCAGCGTCTCGATGAACAGGCGGTAGCCCTGCGCGCGCAGGCGGTCGGGCCTGAGCGGCGGCAGGCCCCAGTTCTGGCCGTTGGGGTTGAACTCGTCGGGCGGCGCGCCGACGCTCGCGCCCAGCGCGTAGCACTCCTGCTGCGTCCAGGTATCGGAGCCGGCGCGGTCGACCGATACGGCGAGGTCGAGATACAGCCCCACGGCGAGGCCGCGCGCGCGGCAGCGCTCGCCCACCTGCGCGAGCTGCATCTCGGCCTGCCACTGCAGGTACTCGTAGTACTCGATGCGCGCAAGGTTCTCGGCGGCGAAGCGCGCCACCTCGGCCGAATCGTGGTCGCGGAAGGCCTCCGGCCAGACCGGCCAGCCCCACGTGGCGGCCGATTGCGCATGGAAATGCGCCTGCAGCGCCTCGTAGGTGGCGTGCAGCCGCAGCGCGCGCCCGCTTTTCTCCTGGAACTCCCGGAATGCCGCGCTCGGCCCGCGAGTACGGAAGTGCGCGTAGAGCAGCTCGAGAATCTCGAACTTCGCGGCCGCCACGCCGGCGTAGTCGACGAGCGGCGCCGCGCGCAGCTGCGCCAGGCGCGCCTGGAACTCGGCCGAGCGCACGCGGCGCTGCGCCGCCTCGCAGTCGCGGAACTCCTCGATCGCCTCGACGTCGACGTACAGCACGTTGAGCTGCAGCCGCGAGGACGGGCTGTAGGGGCTGGCGTGCGGCGGGTTGTGCGGGAACAGC
>JBFFZT010000194.1:0-4704 GCA_041568535.1 Burkholderiales bacterium
GCCACGCCGTAGTGCGCGTGGCGGATCACGCCTTTCTTGTCGATGACGAAGGTCGAGCGCACCAGGCATTCGCGGCGCACGCCGTCGGTCTCCTTCTCCTGCAGCACGCCGTAGCTGCGGCACACCTCGCCCTCGGGGTCCGAGAGCAGGCCGATCGACAGGCCGTGCTTGTCGCGAAACGCGGCGTGCGACAGGCAGTCGTCGCGCGACACGCCCAGGATCACGCAGTCGTGCTTCACGAACTGGTCCTCGTGGTCGGAGAAGTCGGAGGCCTCGAGAATGCAGCCGGGCGTGCCGTCGCGCGGGTAGAAGTACAGCACTACGTGCTTGCGGCCCTTGAATTCCGACAGGCTCACCGCCTGCATGTCGGCGTCCGGCAGGGTGAAGATCGGCGCGGCTTGTCCTGTTTGCAGCATGGCGCGATTCGATGCGGTCGATTCTAATGCACATCGATTGCCGCATGGCAAGCGCGCGGGCGCGGCGCGCGCGCCTCCTATAATCCGTCGATGACGTTTCGCATCCTGGGCGGCCTGAGCGCGCAGCAATTCCTGCGCCAGCACTGGCAGAAGCGGCCGCTCGTGGTGCGCGGCGCGCTGCCCGGCTTCCGCGGCGCGGCGACACGCGCGCAGCTCGCCCGGCTCGCGGCGCGCGCCGACGTCGAAGCGCGCCGGGTCGAGCGCCGCGGCGCGCGCTGGCAGGTCACCCAGGGGCCGCTCGAGTGCGCCGCGCTGCGGCGCAACTCGACCCTGCTGGTAAGCGGCACCAACCTGCACCTGGCGGCGGCCGAGCGCCTGCTGCGGCTCTTTTCCTTCCTGCCGCAGGCGCGCTTGGACGACATCATGGTGAGCTGGGCCGCGCCCGGCGGCGGCGTCGGCCCGCATTTCGACTCCTACGACGTGTTCCTGGTGCAGGGCGAGGGCCGGCGCGTGTGGCGGCTCGAGCGGGCGCGCGCCTTTCGCCTGGTCGAGGGCGCGCCGCTCAAGCTGATCGCGGACTTCGAGCCCGACGAGGAGATCCTCGCCGAGCCGGGCGACCTGCTCTACCTGCCGCCGGGCTGGGGCCACGACGGCGTTGCGCTCGACGACTGCCTCACCTGCTCCGTGGGCTTGCGCGCGCCGCGGGGCGAGGAGCTCGCCGCCGCGTTCCTCGACTACCTGCACGAGCGCGGCCTGCCGCGCGCCGGCTACCGCGACCCGCAGCTCGCCCCCGCGCGGCGCAGCGCCGAGATCCCGCGGCAGATGGCGGCGCACGCCGCTCGGGTTCTCGGCCGCATCCGCTGGCGGCGCGGCGAGGTCGACGATTTCCTCGGCCGCTACCTGAGCGCGCCCAAGCCGCACGTGGTGTTTGCGCCCCCGCGGCGGCCCCTTGCGCGCGGCGCCTTTGCGCGGCGCCTGCGCCGCGCCGCCGTGGCGCTCGATCCACGCACGCAGATGCTGACGCTGGGCGCGCGCTGCTTCATCAACGGCGAGACGCTCGGCGCAACACGCGCGCTGCGCGCGCTCGCCGACCGGCGCCGCGCTCGCCTGCCGGCCGCGCTTGCCGATTGCGCCTACCGCTGGTATTTGTCGGGGTACCTGCACCTGGAGCGCGCGCGATGAGCCAGACCGAGGAGACGAGGCCGCAGACCGAGTACCAGCCGTTCGACGGCGAGGCCGAGTTCCAGCAGGCGGTGGACCGCCTGCTCGCCGCGCCGGGGCGCGAGCTGCGCATCTTCGATCCAAACCTGGCGGCGCTGCGCCTGAACGAGGCCGAGCGGATCGAGCGGCTCAAGGCCTTCCTGCAGGAAAGCCGCACGCGCCGTATCTTCATCGCGCTGCACGACCCGGACCACGTCACGCGCGAATGCCCGCGCATGATGTCGCTGCTCGCACGCTACGCCCACGCCATCCAGGTGAACCGTACCCACGAGGAGATCCGCGGCATCCAGGACAGCTTTCTCGTGCTCGACCAGAGCCACTACGTGCGCCGGCCGGTGGCGCAGTTCTACCGCGGCGCGCTCGGCCTGTACGACGAGCCCGAGGCGCTCGCCATGCGCGGCCGCTTCCAGGAAATCTGGGCGGCGTCGTTCCCCAGCGTCTCCAGCACCACGCTCGGCCTATAAGAACAGGGGACCTTGGGTCCCCCTGTTCCTATAGGTCGCGCCAGCCGAAGCCCTCGTCCTGAGTGGCGACGCCCACCCAGTCCGCCTCGCAGCCCAGCGCCTGCGCCAGCGCCGCGCGCGCCAGCGCCGCGGTATTGTTCTGCTGCGACAGGTGCGCGGCGACGACGTGCTTGAGGCGCGAGCGCTCGAGCGCCGCGAGCAGCCGGCCGGCGGCGGCGTTGTCGAGGTGGCCGAACGGCCCGCCGATGCGTTCCTTCAGCCACTTCGGGTAATCGCCGCCCCACAGCAGGTCGAGGTCGTGGTTCGTTTCCAGCACCAGCGCATCGCAGCCCGAGAGCACCGTCTCGACGTGCGCGGTCGAGGTGCCCAGATCGGTGAGCACGCCGAGGCGCCGCGCGCCGTCGCCGAGCACGAACTGCACAGGCTCGCGCGCATCGTGCGGCACCGTGAACGGCTCCACGCGCACGTCGCCCACCGCGAACGGCGCGCGCCCCTCGATCAGGCGCAGCTCGACGCCGTCCGCCGCTGCGCCGGCGTCTTCCTGCGCGCGCCGCGTGCCGTGCGTGAGGTACACCGGCAGCGCATGGCGCGCTGCGAACGGGTAGGCATGGCCGACATGGTCGTCGTGCTCGTGCGTGACGAGGATCGCGCTCAGCTTGGCGGGCGCGAGGCCAAGGCGCGCCAGGCGCCGCTCGGTCTCGCGCGGCGACAGGCCGCAGTCGACTAGCACGCGGGTCACGCCCGCTTCGGCGACCAGGCAGTTGCCCCTGCTGCCGCTCGCGAGCGACGCGAAGCGCACTACTTCAGTTGCTCGTGCAGCAGGGCGAGGATGCGGCCCGCGGTGGCCGAGGTCTCGGCGGCGCCGTTCTTGTCGAGCACCTGCACGCGGCTCGCCTCGTCGGCCGCGGTCACCGCCACGCGGTACTGCTCGGCCTTGATCGTGGGCTTGTCGTCGCGCCAGAAGGCGAGGCGCGCGAGCAGCCCCTCGTCCTTCTTGCCCGCCAGGTCCGCCTGCGGGTCGGCGTAGCGCACGAAGTACACGCCCTTCTGGCGGTCGCGGTCCTCCACCGTGAAGCCGACGCGGTCGAGCGCGAGCCCGACGCGTCGCCAGGCGCGATCGAACGGCTCCAGCACCTCGAGCAGCTGAGCGCCGTCGAGGCCCTTGCGCAGCGTGGCGCGCTGCGGCGCGGGCTGCGCGCTGGCGACGCGCTCGCGCGCCTCGCCTTCGGGCGTGCCCAGCCGCACCATCAGGCGGCGCAGGAACTCGGCTTCGAGCCCCGGGTCCGACGGCCGCGGCTGCCACGCGGTCTGCGTGCGGTCCTCGCTCACGTACACCTCCTCGAGGCCGCGGTGGCTGATGTAGATCTCGGTGCCGCCGCCGGGGGCGCGCTCCAGGCGCGTGCGGTACTTGTCGCGCTCGCCCGAGGAATGCAGCGGCTCGAGAAGCGAGCCGAGCGTGCGGCGCAGCCAGCTGTCGCGGATCTTGGCGCGGTTCTCGGCCCATTCGGTCTCGATCACGCCGGCCTCGGGAATCTCGCGCGCGATGAGCAGGCCGTTTTCCTGCCAGAAAGTCTTCACCAGCGGCCAGAGCCGGTCCGGCGGCTCGTTGACGACCAGCCAGCGCTGGTCCCCGGCGCGCTCGACGCGCATGCCCTCGACCGACGGCAGCAGCGTGGCCGGCCCCGTCGGGCGCCCTTGCTGCGTGCGCCCAGCCTCATAACCCGACAGCGTCGTGCCACCCGCGGCGCCGGGCACCTGGTAGCGGTCGTCGCGCGCCGGCGCCGTCAGGTCGGGCGGCACGTCGAGCGGCGGCAGCTTTCTCGCCGACTTGTAGTCGATGTCGGAGCCGAACAGTCCTTCGATGCTGCTGCAGGCGGCGAGCAGCGCGAGCGCGGCGACGGCCGCCGCACCCAGCCTCATGCGCGCTTTTCCACCACGCGCAGCCCGGCGATGTTGATGCCGGCCTCCGCCAGCGCCTCGCGCACCGTGTCCTGGAACTTGTCCGCGAGCGGCGTGAGCGGCAGCCGCAGGCCCGCTTCGATGCGGCCCATCTGCGCCAGCGCCCACTTCACCGGGATCGGGTTGGCTTCCAGGAACAGGCGCTGGTGCAGCGGCAGCAGGCGCAGGTTGATCTCGCGCGCCTTCTTCACGTCGCCGACCAGCGCCGCGGCGCACATCTCGTGCATCAGGCGCGGCGCGACGTTGGCGGTCACCGAGATGGTACCGTGCCCGCCGAGCAGGATCAGCGCGAGCGCCGTGGCGTCGTCGCCGCTGTAGATGGCGAAGCCGCGCGGCAGGCGCTTGATGAGATCGGTGCCGCGCTCGATGTTGGCGGTCGCGTCCTTGACGCCGATGATGCCGGGCAGCTGCGCGAGGCGCAGCAGCGTGTCGTTCTGCAGGTCGGCGACGGTGCGGCCCGGCACGTTGTACACGATCATCGGCAGGTCGACCGTCTCCGCGACCTTGCGGAAATGCCGGTACAGGCCTTCCTGCGTCGGCTTGTTGTAGTACGGGACCACGGACAGGCACGCAGTGGCGCCGGCCTTCTTCGCCGATTCGGTGAGCTCGATCGCTTCGGCGGTGGAATTGCCACCGGTGCCGGC
>JBFFZT010000195.1:0-4680 GCA_041568535.1 Burkholderiales bacterium
GCCGGCGAGCAGGACGAGCACCGCGGCCACCACGACCGCGCGCCGCGCGGCGTGCGGCTGCTCGTCGGGCGGCAGCAGCTCGCCGGCGAGGCGGTCAGCGTCGACCGGCTGCTCCGGATCAAGTATCTCGGGGTCGGGCACCAGCGGATCGCCGGGCGGCGCGGACGGGATCTCCTCGAGCGAGCGCGCGCCGCCGCGCAGCGCGTCGAGCGCGGCGACGATCGAGCCGCCGGCCTGGATGCGATGCGCGACCTCCGCAGCGGGGCGGCCCAGGTGCTCGGCGAGCAGCCGCGTGCGCAGGGCGGCGATGGCGCGCTCGTGGCGCGGGCCGCCGGCTTCCAGCGCGAGGTCGCACTCAGTGTCCACACCCATGGAGCGGTTGTTGAGGTTGGCCGAGCCGACGCGCAGCAGCCGCTCGTCGACGATCATCAGCTTCGTATGCAGCCGGATGCAGTCGTCGCCCATCCCCTCACGCTCGGGATACAGGGCGCGAAAGCGCGCGCCGGGGTCCACGGCGCGCAGCCGCCGCAGGCGCTTGGCACGCAGCACCTCCATGGTCTCCTGCTCGAGCCAGCCGTCGCAGTTCTTGCGCGAGACCACCACGATCTCGGGCGGGTCCGGCGCGCGCAGGCGCGCCTCGATCGCCCCCGCCACCGCCTGCGAGGTGAAGTACTGGTTCTCGAGGTACACGGAGCGCTCGGCCGCGGCGATGCCGTCGAGATAGAGCTGCTTCACCTCGGTCACCGCGCGCTCGCCGGCGCCGCGCGGCACGGTGCGCACGATGCCGACGCTGGCGTCCTCGAGGTCGGGGGCCAAGCGCCGCGGCCAGGGCGCGGGCAGCGGCGCGTGGTTCGCGCCTTCGGGCGCATGCCCGGTGGCGCGGCGCCAGCGCGCGCGCACCAGGTCGGCGACCGCGCCCGCGACCGGGCCGTCGACCATCATCATCGCGTCGTGGAACGGCGGGTACGGATCGCCGCCGGGCGTGCGCCGCCGCCGGTCCTCGAGCGCGTGCTCGGGCGTATCCCAGCGCCCCTTGGCGAAGTCGATGCCGCCGACGAAGGCGAGCGCGTTGTCGACCACCGCGATCTTCTGGTGGTGCGAGCCGCCCGTGGGATGGCGGTCGTCGAGGTGGTAGTGCAGGCGCCCGTGCGTGCGCCAGCCGAAGGAGTACATCGGCAGGAACTCGCGCTCGAGCGCGTACATCATGGCGAAGTCCCAGGCGAGCACGTAGACGTGCAGCTCCTCGCGCTGGCGCACGAGCGCGTCGAGGAACTCGCCGAGGCGCACCGGCAGCCCGTCGTCGGCGCCCTGCGGCGCGAGGTCGACGCGGCTGTCCACGTCCCAGCCGGCGATCAGGATCGAGCGCCGCGCGGTGCGCGCGGCCTCGCGGAACGCCGCGAAGTAGGCCGCGCCGTCGATGAGCACGGACGCGCGCTCGGCGCGCTCGACGCGCCAGCAGTTGCGTCCCGGCCGCAGTATCTCCATGGTCAAGCGCCTCCTGAGAACAGCACTAGCACACCCAGCCCGTACAAGGCGAGCATCAGCACGCCCTCGAAGCCGATGTTGCCGGGACCGTGCGCCTGCCGCCGCAGCATGCCGAGCAGCAGCACGCCGGTGAGCAGGATGCCGAGCGCGAGCCAGCCGAGCTGCAGTTTGGACACCGCCTGGTAGATCGACCCTGCGCGGTAGGCGACATCGGAAGCGACGAGGAACAGCACGTCGAAGCAATTCCCGCCGAGGATGTTGCCCACGGCGAGCGCCAGCGCGCCGCGGCGCACTGCGGCGAGTGCGATCACCAGCTCGGGCATGGACGTCGAGACTGCGGTGAACAGCGTGCCGACCACGGTGTGCGACAGGCCGCTCGCGCGCGCGAGCGCGATCGCGGATTGCGCGACCAGCCAGCCGGCGAGCGCCACCGCTGCGGCGAGCGCCGCGAACTCGAGCCACAGGCGGGCGGCGCCGGGCGCGCCGGTGCGCTCGCGCGCCCTGCGCGCGCTCGGCTTGGTGTGCGCCGTGTGACGCGGCAGCCACATCGGCAGGCGGTGCGACTGCGCGATGAGCTTCACGCCGAAGAGATACAGGCCGAGGATGGCGAACGAGATCACGTCGACCGAGAAAATCGTGAGCGACGGCCACGCCGCGCCGAGGAGCGGAAGCGCGAGCAGCGCCACCAGCAGCACGCCCTGCAGCAGGTTGGCTTCGCTCGCCGCCGCGTGCTCGAGGTTCGCCTTGCGGTAAAAGAGGTCGGCGAGCACGATGAAGGTGGTCTGCGCCGCGATGCCGCCCACGGCGTTGCCGAAGGCGATCTCGGCAAAACCGTCCAGCGCCGCCGAGACCGAGGTGACGGTGCCGGCGAGCGAAGTCACCGCGCCGAGGAACAACGCCCCGGTCAGCGCATCGCCGAGCCCGGTGCGCGCGGCGATGCGCTCGGCGCGCGCGGTGAGCAGCACGCCGCACACGGCGATGACGAGCGCCGCAGCGGCGAATACGGCGACGCTCGTCGCCAGATTCCAGGCATCGGCCTGCAACATCTAGTTAGGGACCCGCGCGTGCGCGCGGCGTTCAGTTTCGTTTCATCGACACCAGCAGCACGCCGCCGATCACCAGCGCGCCGCCCACCGCCTGCAGCGGCCCGAGCGCGCCTTCGAGCAGCGCGAAATCGGCGAGCACCGTGGTCACCGGGCCGAGGCCACCGATGAGCGCGAAATGGTTGGCGCCGATGCGCTTCAGCGCCTCGGCGACGAGGAACACCGGGAGCACCGTGCACACGGTGGCGAGCAATATCGCGTACACCCACACCTCGCCCGGCAGGGCGAGCGCCGTCGGGGTCTCGAGCAGGCCGAACTGGATTACCGCGGGCACCGTCGACACCATCATGGTGTAGGCGGTGAAGCGCATCGAGCCGACGCGCTTCACGAGCTGGCTGCCGGTGACGAGGTACACGGCGTAGGACATCGCCGAGCCGAAGATGAGCGCCGCGCCGAAAAGGAACAGGCGATGCTCGGGCTCGACGCCGAGCTGGCGCGCGAGCACGAGCGCGATGCCGGCGTAGGTCATGACGAGCGCCGCGATCTCGCGCCCCGTGGGGCGGCGCGAGAGGAACAGCGCCGAGAGGATCACCACCAGCGTGGGGTAGAGGAACATGATCAGCCGCCCGAGCCCGGCCGGCACGTACTGCAGGCCGAGGAAATCGAGCAGGCTCGCGAGGTAGTAGCCCAGGAACCCGAGGCCGACGATGCCCGCCCAGTCGCGCCGCGCGAGCGGCGGCTCGCGCCGCAGCCACCAGGCGACGACGGCGAAGAACGGCAGCGACAGCGTCATGCGCAGGAAAAGCAGCGTCGTCGCGCTCACCGGCGCCGCCTCGTAGCCCAGCTTGATGAGCACGGGGCGGAAAGCGAACGCGACCGTACCCCCGAGCGCGAACAGCATGCCCCAGCCGCGGTACGCGGCCGAGCTCAACGCCGCTTGCCGAGGAGCGACCCCAGAACGCCGCGAATCAGCGCGCGGCCCACCTGCGAGCCGACGCTGCGCACCGCGCTCTTCGCCATCGCGTCGAGCAGGCCCTGGGACTGCCGGCCGCCGCGCGGGCCGGTCTTGCCGAACAGGACGTCCGAGGCCACGCTCGATTCCTTCGGCTTCGCCGCCGCCTGCGCCTCGGCGACCTGATCGGCGCGCGCCTTGAGCCTTTCGTAGGCCGATTCCCGATCCACCGTCTTCTCGTAATGCCCGGCGATCGGCGACGCGCCGATGACGGCCGCACGCTCGGCCTCGCCCATCGGGCCGAGCTGGCTGCCCGGCGGCACGACAAACGCGCGCTCGGTGACGCCGGGGCGCCCCTTCTCGTCCAGAAGGCTCACCAGCGCCTCGCCCACGCCGAGCTCGGTGATCGCCTGCTCGATCTTCAGCTTGGGATTCGGCCGCATGGTCTCGGCGGCGGACTTCACCGCCTTCTGGTCCTTCGGCGTAAAGGCGCGCAGGGCATGCTGCACGCGGTTGCCGAGCTGGCCGAGCACCGATTCGGGGATGTCGAGCGGGTTCTGCGTCACGAAGTACACGCCGACGCCCTTCGAGCGGATGAGGCGCACCACCTGCTCGATCTTCTCGAGCAGCGCCTTGGGCGCGTCGTCGAACAGCAGGTGCGCCTCGTCGAAGAAGAACACGATCTTCGGCTTGTCCGGATCGCCGACCTCGGGCAGCTGCTCGAACAGCTCGGCCAGCATCCACAGCAGGAACGCGCCGTAGAGCTTGGGCGAATTCATGAGCTGGTCGGCGGCGAGGATGTTGACCACGCCCTTGCCGCCCTCGACCTGCATCAGGTCGGCGATATTGAGCATCGGCTCGCCGAAGAACTGCGCCGCGCCCTGGTTCTCCAGCGTCAGCAGCCCGCGCTGGATGGCGCCGACGGAGGCGGCCGAGACGTTGCCGTAGTGCGTGGTGAACTGCGCTGCGTTGTCGGCGACGTGCTGCAGCATGGCGCGCAGGTCCTTGAGGTCGAGGACCAGCAGCCCGGCGTCGTCGGCGATCCTGAAGACGAGGTTGAGCACGCCCTCCTGCGTGTCGTTCAGCCCGAGCATGCGGGACAGGAGCAGCGGCCCCATGTCCGAGACCGTGGCGCGCACCGGGTGGCCGCGCTTGCCGAACACGTCCCAGAACACGACCGGGCAGGCCTCATGGCGCAGC
>JBFFZT010000196.1:0-4668 GCA_041568535.1 Burkholderiales bacterium
CGATGTCATCGAACACCTTGACCTTGAAGCCGGCGCCGGCCCAGGTCTCCTCGACCTTCTTCAGCCGCGGGGTGATCGGCCCGCCGAACTCGCCGAGGCGCACCAGCTCCATGCCGTTGTGATGCGCGTGCCCGGGGCCCTTCATCGAGGCGCCGAAGCCACCCACCACGCCGACCATCACGCGCTCGCGCCCGAGGATCCCGGCGGCGGTCTCCGGGCCGCCGAGGCCGTTCTGGATCGAAAGCACCGGCGTGTCCTTGCCGAGCAGCGCCTTCACCGACTCGGCCGCCGGCGCGACGTGCATCGCCTTGGTGGCGAGCACCACGAGGTCGCAGGGCCCCGCGTCCTTCGCGTCCATCGTCGCCTTCACCTTGACGGTGCGGTCGCCCGACTTGCCTTCGAGGCGCAGGCCGTTCTTCTTCATCGCCTCGACGTGCTCGGCCCAGCGGTCGATCGCCCACACCTCGTGTCCCGCGGAGGCGAACAGGCCCGCGAACACCGAGCCCATCGCCCCGCAACCTACGATCGCGATTTTCATGTTCCTAAATGGTGACTGTCACCATTTATGCGACTTCGAACAGGCCCGCGGCGCCCATGCCGCCGCCGATGCACATGGTGACCACCACGAGCTTCGCGCCGCGGCGCTTGCCTTCGATGAGCGCGTGGCCGACGAGGCGCGCGCCGCTCACGCCGTAGGGATGCCCCACGGCGATGGCGCCGCCGTTCACGTTCAGCCGGTCGTCCGGAATGCCGAGGCGGTCGCGGCAGTAGAGCACCTGCACGGCGAAAGCCTCGTTCAGCTCCCACAGGTCGATGTCGGAGACTTTCTTGCCGGTCATCTCGAGGAGCTTCGGCACCGCGAACACCGGCCCGATGCCCATCTCGTTGGGCTCGCAGCCGGCGACCGCGAAGCCGCGGAACACGCCGAGCGGCTTCAGGCCGCGCTTCGCGGCTTCCTTGTCGCTCATCACCACCGCGGCCGAGGCGCCGTCGGAGAACTGGCTGGCGTTGCCGGCGGCGATCACGCCGCCCTCGATCGCCGGCTTGATCTGCGACACGCCCTCGTAGGTGGTGTCCGGGCGGATGCCCTCGTCGTGCTCTACGGTGACCTCCTTCATGGATTCGACGTTGGTGTTCTTGTCGATCACCTTCATCTTGGTGGTGATCGGCACGATCTCGTCCTTGAACTTCCCTTCCGCGCGCGCCTTGGCCGCGCGCTGCTGGCTGCGCGCGCCGTAGCGGTCCTGGTCTTCGCGCGGGATGTTGTACTTGCGCGAGACGTATTCCGCGGTCTGCAGCATCGGCCAGTAGATCTCGGGCTTGTGGCGGTGCAGCCACTCGTCCTGCGCGTGGTGCTTGTTGGCCTCGTTCTGCACCAGCGAGATCGACTCGACCCCGCCCGCCACGAACACCTCGCCTTCGCCCGCCAGCACGCGCTGCGCGGCGAGGGCGATGGTCTGCAGCCCCGAGGAGCAGAAGCGGTTCACGGTCATGCCGGGCACGGTCACCGGGCAGCCGGCGCGCACCGCGATCTGGCGCGCGATGTTGCCGCCGGTGGCGCCTTCGGGCGTGGCGCAGCCGATGATCACGTCTTCCACCTCGTCGGCGTCCACCCGAGCACGCTCGAGCGCCGCGTGCACCACGTGCCCGCCCATCTTGGCGCCGTGGGTGTTGTTCAGCGCGCCGCGCCAGCTCTTGCAGAGCGGCGTGCGCGCCGTCGAAACTATGACTGCTTCGGTCATGGGATCTCCTCCTATCCGTTAAAGCGCTTGCCCTCTTTGGCGAGCTTCACGAGCAGCGGCGCGGGTTGCCACTGCTCGCCGTGGTAGCCCTTCTGGAACTTCTCGATCGCGGCCACCACCTTGTCGAGGCCCACGCTGTCGGCGTAGAACATCGGCCCGCCGCGGTGCGGCGGAAAGCCGTAGCCTGCGAGGTACACCATGTCGATGTCCGAAGCCCGCAGCGCGATGCCCTCCTCGAGGATGCGCGCACCCGTGTTGACGAGCGCGTAGATGCAGCGCTCGACGATCTCCTGGTCCGAAATCTCGCGCGTCTGCAGGCCGTGCTGCTTGCGGTACTTGTCGAGCAGCGCGTCGATCTCGGGATCCGGGAGCGCCTTGCGGTTGCCCGGCTCGTAGCGGTAGAAGCCCTTGCCGGTCTTCTGCCCGAAGCGCCCGAGCTCGCACACCTTGTCGGCGAACTTGGAGTACGCCATCTCGGGCCGCTCGTAGTAGCGGCGCTTGCGGATGTCCCAGCCGATGTCGTTGCCGGCGAGATCGGACATGGTGAACGGCCCCATCGCCATGCCCCACTTCTGCAGCGCCGCGTCGACCTGCTGCGGGCTCGCGCCCTCGTCCAGCAGCAGCCCCGCCTGCTGCGAGTAGCGCTCGATCATGCGGTTGCCGATGAAGCCGTCGCACACGCCCGAGACGATCGGCACTTTCTTCAGCTTCTTGCCGAGCTTCATGGTGGTGGCGAGCACGTCCTTCGCCGTCTTCTCGGCGCGCACCACCTCCAGCAGCCGCATCACGTGCGCGGGCGAGAAGAAGTGCGTGCCGATCACGTCCTGCGGCCGCTTGGTCACGTCCGCGATCTTGTTCACGTCGAGCGTGGAGGTGTTGGTGGCGAGGATCGCGCCGGGCTTCATCACGGCGTCGAGCTTCTTGAACATGTCCTGCTTGACTTCCATGCGCTCGAACACCGCCTCGACGACGATGTCGGCGGGCTTGAGCGCGTTCAGGTCCACGCTCGGCTGGATCAGCGCATAGCGCTTCTCCATGTCCTCGGCCTTGAGGCGCCCGCGCTTCACCGTCGCCTCGTAGTTGTCGCGGATCTTCTGCATGCCCTTGTCGAGCGCCTCCTGCGAGACGTCGGCGATCACCACCGGGATGCCGGCGTTGGCGAAGCACATGGCGATGCCGCCGCCCATGGTGCCGGCGCCCACCACCGCCGCCTTCTTGATCTCGCGCGTCGGCGTGGCATCGGGGACATCGGGAATCTTCGAGGTCTGGCGCTCGGCGAAGAACATGTGGCGCAGCGCCTTCGATTCCACCGTGTTCACCAGGTGCTCGAAGCGCTCGCGCTCGACCTTGCGGCCCTCGTCGAAGGGCAGCGTCACCGCGGCGTGGATGCACTTGGCGATCTCGGCGGGCGCCGGGTTGCCGCCGGCGCTCTTGGCCGCCTGCGCGGGCACCGCCTCGAGCAGCGCCTTCTGGTCGCCCTCCACCTTGGGCGGCATGTCGCGGATGCGGCGCGGGCCCTTGCCTTCGGCGACCAGCTTCTGCGCGTAGGCGATGCCGGCCTCGAGCAGGTCGCCGCTCACGATCTCGTCGACGAGGCCGAGCTCCTTGGCCTTCGGCGCCGGGATCGGGTCGCCCAGGATCATCATGCGCGCCGCCTCGTGCACCGGGATGACGCGCGGCAGGCGCTGCGTGCCGCCCGAGCCCGGCAGGATGCCGAGCTTCACCTCCGGCAGGCCGAGCAGGCTCTTTTCCAGCGCGATGCGGTAGTGGCAGGCGAGCGCGAGCTCGAGCCCGCCGCCCAGGGCGAAGCCGCCGATCGCCGCGACCAGCGGCTTTTGCATCGAGTCCTGGATGTCGTTGACCTCGGGCAGGTTGGGCTTGGTCGTCGGCTTGTTGAACTCGCGGATGTCGGCGCCGCCGGAGAACGCCTTGGCCGAGCCGATGAGCACTACGGCCTTTATGTCGGGATCGGAATCGGCCTTCTCCAGCCCCTCGGCGATGCCCGCGCGCAGCGCGTTGCCGAGGCCGTTGACGGGGGGGTTGTTGAGGGTGATGACGGCAATACCGTCGCGGACCGTATACGCTGCCACGTCGCTCATGTCGCGCTTTCTCCGGGGGATGGCGAAATTCTACCCCCCGGGTCGCGGCGCCGGATAGTGCTTGACCGGGTTTGCGGGCGCACAGTAAGTTTTCGCACGAGGAAGAGGGGGCATCGCATGCAAGGCCTGATGATGGACGTCCCGCTGCTGATCAGCGACCTGATCCGCTTCGCGGACCGCAATCACGGCGACACCGAGATCGTCTCGAAGACGGTCGAGGGCGAGCTGCACCGCTATACCTACCGGGACGCGCATGCGCGCGCGCGGCGCCTCGCCAAGGTCCTGCAGGGGCTCGGCGTCAAGGCCGGCGACCGGGTCGGCACCCTCGCCTGGAACGGCTACCGGCACTACGAGCTGTACTACGCCATCTCGGGCATCGGCGCGGTCATCAACACCATCAACCCGCGGCTGTTTCCCGAGCAGATCGCCTACATCTCGAACCACGCCGAGAACCAGGCGCTCTACTTCGACCTTACCTTCGTGCCGCTGGTGGAGAAGCTCGCGCCGCAGCTGAAGACGGTGCGGCACTTCGTGCTGATGACCGATCGCGCGCACATGCCCAAGCAGACCTCGATCCCGAAGCTGCTGTGCTACGAGGAGCTGATGGAAAAGCAGGACGACCGCTTCGAGTGGCCCACGTTCGACGAGCGCACCGCGGCGGCGCTGTGCTACACCTCGGGCACCACCGGCAATCCCAAGGGCGTGCTCTTCGGCCACCGCTCCACGGTGCTGCACGCCTACGGCGCCGCGCTCCCGGATGCGCTCAACCTCTCGGCCGCCGACGCGGTGCTGCCGGTGGTGCCGATGTTCCACGCCAACGCCTGGAG
>JBFFZT010000197.1:0-4653 GCA_041568535.1 Burkholderiales bacterium
ATGCGCTCGACCATCGGGTAGCGGCGGATCGCCACCGCGTCGTAGCCCATCTCGCCGACCTTGTCGAAGGAGAGCTTCAGCGCGGCGAGCCCTTCCTTCGTCGTGTGCGGCTTGATGAACTCGTCGTGCTCGAGAATCATGTCGCCGAGTGCGTCCTTCACCGGCACCACCGATTTCCTGAACTTGCCGCTCTCGCGGGCGGCGGCGGCCTTCTTCTGCGATTTCAGCGCGAACTCGTCCACCTCGTCGCGCGAAAACTCCTCCAGCGTGGCGATGAGGTCGGCGCTGATGCCTTGCGGGATGAACGCGGTGTCGATGCTGGTCTGCGGATCGCAGGCCCAGGCGCCGCGGTCCGAGCCCATCGGCACGCGCGACATCGACTCGATGCCGCCGGCGACCACCAGGTCCTCCCAGCCCGAGCGCACCTTCTGCGCCGCGAGGTTCACCGCTTCCAGGCCCGAGGCGCAGAAGCGGTTCAGCTGGAAGCCCGGCACCTTCCAGTCCCAGCCCGCGGCGAGCGCCGCGGTCTTGGCGATGCACGAGCCCTGCTCGCCCGAAGGCGTAACGCAGCCCATCACCACGTCCTCGACCTCGCCGGTGTCGAAGTCGTGCCGGCGCTGCAGCTCCTGCAGCACGCCCGCAAGCAGCGTCACCGGCTTCACCTCGTGCAGCGAGCCGTCCCTCTTGCCCTTGCCGCGCGGCGTGCGGATCGCGTCGAAGATCATCGCTTCGTGTGCGCTCTTAGCCATCCTTGCCTCCTAATCCCATGGAGCGGGATATCACTTCCTTCATGATCTCGTTGGTGCCGCCGTAGATGCGCTGCACGCGCGCGTCCGCGTAGGCGCGCGCGATGGGGTACTCCCACATGAAGCCGTAGCCGCCGTGCAGCTGCAGGCATTCGTCGATCACGCGGCACTCGAGGTCCGAGACCCAGTATTTGGCCATCGACGCGGTGGCGGTATCGAGCTTTTCCGCGAGCAGCAGCTCCATGCAGCGATCGACGAACACGCGCGCCACCTGCACCTCGGTGGCGAGCTCGGCGAGCTTGAAGCGCGTGTTCTGGAAGCTTGCCACCGGCTTGCCGAACGCCTTGCGCTCGCTCACGTAGGCCTTGGTCCATTCGACCGCCGCCTCCGCCTTCGCCACCGCGGCGATGGCGATCTGCATGCGCTCCCACGGCAGCTCCTGCATCAGGTAGATGAAGCCGTTGTTCTCCTGTCCGAGCAGGTTCTCCGCCGGCACTTCGACGTTGTCGAAGAAGAGCTCGGCCGTGTCCTGGCCCTTCAAACCGAGCTTCTTCAGGCGCTTACCCTTGGTGAAGCCTTTCATGGCGGTATCGACGACGACAAGGCTCGTGCCCTTGGCGCCCTTCGACGGGTCGGTCTTGGCGACGACGATGACCAGGTCGCAATGCCAGCCGTTGGTGATGAAGGTCTTCGAGCCGTTGACGAGGTACTTGCCGTCCTTCTTCGCCGCCGTGGTCTTCACCGCCTGCAGGTCGGAGCCGGCGCCCGGCTCGCTCATGGCGATGGCGCCGATCATCTCGCCGCTCGCCATCCGCGGCAGGTACTTCTTCTTCAACGCGTCGCCGCCGTAGCGCAGCAGGTACGGCGCGACGATTTCGGAGTGCAGGCCCCAGCCGAGCGACGAATTGTTGGCGCGCGCCTGCTCCTCCATCAGCACCATGCTGTAGAGGCGATCGGCGCCGGCGCCGCCGTACTCCTCGGGCATCGAGCAGCACAGAAACCCGTTCGCGCCCGCTTTCTTCCACACCTCGCGATCGACGTAGCCCTGCTCCTGCCAGCGCTCGTCGTGCGGCACCACCTCGGTGTCCATGAAGCGGCGCACGCTGTCGCGGAACGTCTCGTGCTCGGGCGAGAACAGCGTGCGCGGGATCATGCTAGAGCGCGCCGAGCGCCGCGCGCACGATGCTGTCCCGGTCCACGCCGAAGTGCTTGCGCAGCGCCGCACGCGTGTCGCTGCGTCCGAAGCCGTCGGTGCCGAGCGTGACGTACCTGCCCGGCACCCACTCGCGGATCAGGTCGGCGAGCGCGCTCACATAGTCGCTCGCCGCGATCACCGGACCCTTGCCGCCGTCGAGGCACTGCGCCACCCAGCTCTTCTTTTCCGAGCGCCCGTCACGGCGCAGCTCGGTGAAGCTCGTCACCGACCACACCTCGGCGGCGACGCCGTGCTCCGACTCGAGCGTCTCGGCGGCGGCGAGCGCCTCGCGCAGGATCGCCCCGGCGCCGAGCAGCCGCACGTGCTGCTTGCCCTTGCCGGCCGCGCGCACGCGGTGCATGCCTTTCAATATGCCCTCTTGCGCCCCGGCCGGCATCGCCGGGTGCGCGTAGTTCTCGTTCATTACCGTCACGTAATAGAAGACGTCCTCGTCCGCTTCGAGCATGCGCCGCATGCCGTCCTGCAGGATGACGGCGAGCTCGTAGCCGTAGCAGGGGTCGTAGGCGACGCAGTTCGGGATCGTGGCGGCGACGAAGTGGCTCGAGCCGTCCTGGTGCTGCAGGCCTTCGCCCGCGAGCGTGGTGCGTCCCGCGGTGGCGCCGATGAGGAAGCCGCGCGAGCGCGAATCGGCCGCCGCCCAGATCAGGTCGCCGACGCGCTGGAAGCCGAACATGGAATAGAAAATGTAGAACGGCAGCATCGGCACGCCGTGCGTGCTGTAGCTGGTGGCCGCCGCGATCCAGGAGGCGAGCGCCCCGGCCTCGGTGATGCCTTCCTCCAGGATCTGCCCGTCCTGCGCCTCCTTGTAGTAGAGCAGCTCCTCGCGGTCCTCGGGCTCGTAGAGCTGGCCGTGCGGCGCGTAGATGGCCACGTTGCGAAACAGCGACTGCATGCCGAAGGTGCGCGCTTCGTCCGCGACGATCGGCACGACGTGGCGGCCGAGGCCCGGGTCCTTCAGCAGCTGCGAAAGCAGCTGCACGTACTGCATGGTGGTGGACTGCTCGCGCCCGCCCGAGCCCTCGAGAAAC
Organism: Burkholderiales bacterium; assembly: GCA_041568535.1. Taxonomy (GTDB): domain Bacteria; phylum Pseudomonadota; class Gammaproteobacteria; order Burkholderiales; family SG8-39; genus JAABQT01. Next base: position 2,991 of record JBFFZT010000197.1, read on the forward strand.
TTCTTGAACGCATCGCGCGGGGGCACCTTCAGTTTCGCCGCCTCGGTCCGGCGCTCGGGCAGGTAGCCGCCGAGGCGCTCGCGCTTCGCGTGCAGGTAGCGCATTTCGGGCGAACTCTCCGCTGGACGGTAGAACTTGAGCCCGATCACCTCTTCGTCCGAGAGCGGCAGCGCGAAGCGATCGCGGAACGCCTTCAGCGCGTCGTCATCGAGTTTTTTCTGCTGGTGGGTGCCCATCTTGCCCTGGCCCCAGGTGCCCATGCCGTAGCCCTTCTTCGTCTTGGCGAGGATCACCGTGGGCTGGCCCTTGTGGTTCACCGCCGCGTGGTACGCCGAGTAGATCTTCACCGGGTCGTGGCCGCCGCGCTTCAGCCGGTCGATGTCGTCGTCGGTCAGGTCGGCCACCAGCGCCTTCAGCTCCGGGTACTTGTTGAAGAAGTGCTCGCGGTTGAAGCGCCCGTCGGTGGCGGCGTAGGTCTGGAACTCCCCGTCCACTGTTTCGTGCAGGCGCCGCAGGATCACGCCCTCGCGGTCGCGCGCAAAGAGCGGATCCCAGTCGCTGCCCCAGATGAGCTTCACCACGTTCCAGCCCGCGCCCGCGAACAGGCCTTCCAATTCCTGGATGATCGAGCTGTTGCCGCGCACCGGCCCGTCGAGGCGCTGCAGGTTGCAGTTGACGACGAAGATCAGGTTGTCCAGGCCCTCGCGCGCGGCGATCGACAGGCCGGCGAGCGACTCGGGCTCGTCCATCTCGCCGTCGCCGGGGAAGGCCCACACCTTGCGGCCCTGCGTCTTCAGCACGCCGCGCTGCTCGAGGTAGCGCATGAAGCGCGCCTGGTAGATCGCGTTCAGCGGCCCGAGGCCCATCGAGCCAGTCGGGAACTGCCAGAACTGCGGCATCAGCCAGGGGTGCGGGTAGGAGGAAAGGCCCTGGCCGCCCGTCTCGCGGCGGTAGCTGTTGAGCTGGGCTTCCGTCAGGCGGCCTTCCAGGAAGGCGCGCGCATACACGCCGGGCGCCGAATGCGGCTGGAAGTACACCAGGTCCGCGCCGCCGGGGGCGGCGTGGCCGCGAAAGAAATGGTTGAAGCCGACCTCGAACAGGTCGGCGGCCGAGGCGAAGCTCGCGATGTGGCCGCCGAGCTCGGCGTGCGCGCGGTTGGCGCGCACCACCATGGCGAGCGCGTTCCAGCGGATGATCGAGGCGAGACGCTGCTCGATGGTGAAATCGCCCGGGAACGGGGGCTGCTCGGCCGGCCAGATCGTGTTGCAGTAGGGCGTGTTGAATCTGGCCCGCGTCTGCACGTCGAGCGCGCCGGCGTGCTCGGTGAGCCGGCCCATGACGTAGCGCGCGCGCTCCTTGCCCGCGGCGGCGACGAGCGCGTCCAGCGCCTCGAGCCACTCCCGGGTTTCGGCCGGGTCGGCATCGAGCGATTCACCCGCGACCAGCTTGGCGATGTCGGAGACGTTGGTCATGGCGGTGGCGCGCTTCCCCGCGAGGGGGTCATAACTCCTTCAGCCATCAGTGATTTTACGCTTCTTTGCAGGTGCGGTCGGGTTTGCCGAGCCCGCGCGGGAGGCTGCATAATCCGCCACGCTCTTTCCTTCAGGAAACTGCCCGACTATTTGCAGGGATTTTGGCACGCCGCTCAAGGTTTCTGACAGAC
>JBFFZT010000198.1:0-4643 GCA_041568535.1 Burkholderiales bacterium
GAGGACGATGACGCCGTCGAGCGTCGGCGTGATGGCCACGGTGCGGATGATGTCGGCCGCGATGAGCAGCTCCAGGCCGAGCAGGATGCCGTGGCCGAGGTCCTGGCGCAGCCGGCGGTAGGGCTCGGGCACCTGGCGTCCGGAGACGACGTAGCGCACGGTGGCGACGACGATGCCGATCACGATCACCAGGACGCCGATGCCGTCGACCGCCAGGCCGACGGTCTCCACGGTTTCCCTGAAGCTCGGCATCGATCAGCCCGCGCGGCCGCCGCGCGCACGCGGTTGCTTAGCGTCCATCCTCGGGCAGCAGCGTGCGGAAGTACTTCTCCTGCTCGGTCTTGGTCTGGAAGCGCTTCCAGTACTCCGCGTGGATCTGCTGCATGCGCGCCTTGTTGTCCTTGAACCAGGCCGCGGCCTCTGCGTTCGGCTCGATGCGCTTGGTCGCGGCGTTCCACTCCCTGAATTCCTGGCTGTCGAACGTCGGCTCGCTCGCGCTCGCGTGCCGGATCGGGGTCGGCGCGAAGCCGCCCGTGCCCCAGTTCGGCCGCACGATCGAGTAGTAGGTCTTGCCGGCCTGCAGCCTGGCCAGCATGAAGTCGGCCGCGGTGCCGTAGGCCATGAACACCTTGTCGCCGGGCGTGGTCTCGTAGACCACCTTGTTGCCGGTGGGCAGCTGGCCGATGAACCTCAGCTCGCCGTTCACCACCTCGAACAGCTCGCAGCCGATGGCGGCGGCGACGATCGAGGAGCGCATGAACACGACCTGCGCCTTGTCGGGCGCGGCCGCCGGCACCTGCTCTGTCGCGGCGGGACGCATCAGGCCGGCGGCGCAGCCCGAGACCAGTACGGACACCGCGGCGAGCGCGGCGGCTTGCAGGACTCTCATTTCTCGTTCCCCTTTCGCAGTGTGGCAGGCGCCTTCTTCGCCTTGCGGCAAGCATGACACTCGACCGCCCTCGCGTCCATGTGGCCCTTGGCTTGCTCGTAGTACCACTTCTGGTCCCGGGCGAGCCAGATCTCGCGCTTGCCGCACCGGCGGCACACGAACGGGCGGTCGATGTAGTACTCGGGCAGGCTGCCGTAGGTGTTGATGTGCGTGAGCTTCTGCGGGTCGGCCGCCAGCGCCGAAGGATGCGAGCGCTGCTGCAGCGGGTGCAGCGACGCGATGCGGTCCGCCTCGCGCAGCTGCTTGGCGCTCGGGTTGCGGCCGGTGTACCGGCGCTGCCGCATCTGCCGTCAGCGGGCGCTGATGCGCGCCTCTTGAAAGCCGCTGAACCACGGCGCCACGTCGTCGACCGACGTGGCGATCCTCGACACGTGCACCTCGACGCAGTGCGTTCCCGCGGCCGCGGACAGCAGGTGCGCGTGCAGCTGCAGCAAGCCGGGCATCTGCGTGACGTAGATGGCCACGAACGTATGCTCGTCGAGGCGCGCCTTGTAGAACTCGTCGGACGGCGGCACGTTCGGCCGCGCCGCAAGCGAGCGCACCGTCGCGCTCGCGCACTGCAGCGCGCTCATGCCGCGCTCCGCGCTCGGCGTGATGATCGACACCGTGTACGGGCCGTCGGCCCCCATGTAGCGCAGGTGCGGGTGCGTCGCCTGCATCGGGTGCGGCTTCATGCTCAGGCTGGGCACGCCCGGGATCGTCACCGTGAAGTCCGGGGCGCTGACCTGGAACTCGAACGCCTGCGCGCCGGCGCTCAGGCCGGCGAGGAGCGCGAGCGCGGCGGCGGTGAACGCGGTCCTCACCCCTGGTCCTTCAGCTCCACCAGCACCTCGTGGTAGCGGTGGTCGTCGACGTTCGTCGCCGCGTGCGTGTCGCCGCCCTTGCGGAAGTAGACCTCGCCCGCGTTCAGCGTCACGCGCGTGGTGCCGCTCGCGCGCGAGACTTCGAGCGTGCCGCCCTCGATCGGGTAGAAGAAATAATCGTGCTCGTGCCGGTGCGCGTCGATGCGCTCGCCGGGCTGCAGGGTGAACTCCCACACGCGCACGCGCTCGTTCTCGAATACCAGCCGGGTTCCGACTTCCGCCATGGGGGCCTCCCTAGGGGCGATTCTCGCAAACGCCAGCCCGGTTCACCATCACTACCGCTGCGGGCCGGGGATTGGCTTAGGATAATCCGATCCACAGTGTAGGAGCGCCGCGACTTGGAAAAGATCCGCATCCAGTTCACGCTGTTTTCCGCGTTCTATTCGCCGCTCATCTCCGCGATGTCGGGCGGCTTCCTCAAGGCCGAGGGCCTCGACCCCGAGTGGTCGGTGTCGCCCCCGGGCGTGTCGGCGCTCGCGTCGCTCGCGGACGGCTCCGCGCACGTCGTGCAATCGGCGCTCAGCCAGGGCTTCGCGACGCTCGACAAGGGCGAGACCCCGGGCGCGGTGCACTTCGCCCAGGTGAACGAGATGGACGGGTTCTTTCTCACCGGCCGCAAGGCCGATGCCGCTTTCTCGTGGAAGAAGCTGGAAGGCGCCGAAGTGGTCACCTTCAAGGGCGGGCAGCCGGCCGCGATGTTCAAGTACGCCTGCCACCAGGCGGGCCTCGATTTCGCGAAGCTCAAGCTCATCTGCCCGGGCGGCCCGGCCGACATCGACAAGGCGTATCGCGACGGCCAGGGGCAGTACGTGCACCAGCAGGGCCCGTTCCCGCAGCAGCTGCAGGCCGACGGCGTCGGGCACGTCGTGGCGCAGGTCGGCCCGCTGATCGGGCCGTGCGGCTTTTCCAGCCTGGCGGCGACGCGCGAGTGGCTGAAGACCGACATGGCGCGCGCGTTCCTGCGCGCGTACCGGAAGACGCGCGTCTACATGAACGAGGCCAAGGCCGCCGAGATCGCGCGGGCGGAAAAGCCGTTCTTTCCCAAGATCGGCGAGGCCGTGCTCGCCGATTGCATCGCCACCTACCAGAAGCTCGGCTGCTGGACGCCGCACGTCGAGATCACGCGCGCGGCCTTCGAGAAGACGCTGGACGTCTTCGAGTTCAACCGCCAGCTCAAGCGGCGCTACCGGTACGAGGAAGTCTGCGCGGCGCCGCCGGCGAGCGCCTAGCGGCGCTACTTCTTCACCGCCTCGTCGCCCCGGCCTGCGGGGAACCGGTGCGTGCCGAAGCGGATCACGAGGGTCGCGAGCGCGAGGATCAGGATCGCGCCGGTGACGTAGATCACGCCCAGGTCCGGCTTCTGGTGATGCTGCACTTCCATGATCAGCAGGCGCGTGAGCGCGGTGATGGCGACGTAGATCAGGAAGCGCACCGGCATGTGGTTGGTCTTGAAGTAGATGCCGACCATCGCGCCGAGCTCCAGGTAGATGAACAGCAGCAGGATGTCGTCGATCGAGGCGAGCCCCTTCACCGTCATGTTGAGGAACGCGGCCACCGCCGACCACACGATGGTGGCGCCGATGGCGAACAGGGCGAGGTAGTGGAACGAGTCGACGAGCAGGTTGCCGACGCCGTCGGCGAGGTCGTGGATGTCCTTTTGCGTGCGTGCGGCCCATTTCGTGTTCATGCGCGCCTCCTTGCGGCGATTTTGGCATAGGCTTCGCGCCCATGACGCCCGACTACGCCGAAACTGCGCCTTCGCGCGCCGAGATCGACGCGCTGCAAGGCCCGACGCTGCTCGAGTTCGGCAGCCCGACCTGCGGGCACTGCCGGCGCGCGCAGCCGCTGATCGCGGCCGCGCTCGCCGCGGCGCCGGGCGTGCGCCACCTGAAGATCGCGGATGCGCGCGGCAAAAGGCTCGGACGCTCGTTCGGCGTCAAGCTCTGGCCAACGCTGGTGCTGCTCGCCGATGGCCGGGAAGGGGCGCGGCTGGTGCGGCCGACCGCAGCGGCGCAGATCGAGCGGGCGCTGGCGGGGATTGACTCCGCCTGAGCCCGCCACAGTCGCCGCGGGGTTCGACCGCAACGCCTTGCGCTTGGTCCGGTCGATGGACTAGCTGCAGTTGCCTCCCCACTTGCTCACCGCCATCTTGCCGTCCGACCTGACGTTCTGGAACCAGCCGGAGGCCGTCCTTGCGGCGAATTTTCCCGTGCCCCCGGTCGACTTCCACTGGCCCCGCTCGGCGCCGGGTGCCTGAGACCACTCGATGCTGGCGGTGTGGCCGTCCTTGTCGCGGCGCGCACACTGACCGCTAGAGCGCACCTTTCCATCCGGGGTCGCCAGCGCCGTACCCGAGCACTTTCCCGTAAGCGGGTTGTAGATCGCGTAATCGGTGATCAGGATGGTCTCGGACTGGAAGGTGGTGAGGCTCGTCCCATTTCCGAGATCGCGCGTTTCAGCGCTCGTCGTCACCAGCGTGTCGTAGCCGGTACAGTTGTCCGCGAGGGCTCCGCCGCTAAGGCAGAGGCCGGAAGCAACGATGAAGCTGCTGCGCATCAGGTTGGCAGTTCGCATACGATCCTCCCTACGTAGAGGGCTGCCAGTGGCGTTCAACTCCATGTCCGCAGCCCCGGACTGGCATGGAGCCAAACGTTGTGCTTGCGGCTCTAGACCGCCACGTCAGAACATCGTATTCCCGTTTGCCGAGGTCGTGGGCACCAATTGCAACACGTCCCAGTGCTCGACTATTTTTCCGTCTTCGTCGAGCCGGAAGATGTCGATACCGGCCCCGGGGGGTTAGGGGGCAACATGTGCCAGCTGATACAAACGCC
>JBFFZT010000199.1:0-4635 GCA_041568535.1 Burkholderiales bacterium
CAGGCCGAGGCCGTCGGCGATGCCCACGGCGATCGCCATCACGTTCTTCACCGCGCCGCCGATCTCGACGCCGGCGAGGTCGGTGCTGTGGTAGACGCGCAGGCGCCCGCCGTGCAGCGTCTGCGCCGCCGAGCGCGCGAAATCGGCGCTCGCCGAGGCGAGCGTCAGCGCGCACGGCAGGCCGCGCGCCACTTCGAGCGCGAACGAGGGGCCGGAGAGCGCGCCGCAGGCCGCGCGCGCGCCGAGCACCTCGGCCACCACCTGGTGCGGCAAGAGCCCGGTGCCCGCTTCGAAGCCCTTGCACAGCCACACGAGCGGCACGCCCGCCGCGCGCGGCAGCACCTCGCGCAGGCCGGCGACGGGCGTCGCGATCACCAGCAGGTGCGGGCGCACCGGGAACCGGTCGGTCACGCTCAGCGCCGGCGGCAGCGGCACCTGCGGCAGGTAGCGCGCGTTGACGCGCGCGCGGCCGATGGCCTCGGCCTGCGCGGCGTCGCGCGCCCAGAGCGTCACTTCGTGCCTTGCCGCGAGCGCCGCGGCGAGCGCCGTGCCCCAGGCGCCCGCGCCGAGCACGCCGATGCGCGTCACGCCCCCCAGACCAGGCTCGAGTGCAGGTAGCCGTTGGCGCCGTCGGGATGGCGCACGCGAATCCAGCCGCCGGTCATCGTGCCGAGGAGCTCGAGCACCACGTTCTGCGCGGCGACGAACGCCACCGGCGCGCCGTCCTCGGGGCGCACGCGCGCCTCGGCCGAGGGCGCGACGATCACCACCGTGCGCAGCTCGACCAGGGACTTGCGCTCCACCCAGGTGAGCGCGCCCGCATGGTCGCGCACCTTCACCCAGGCCTCGAGGTTGACGATCACTTCGAGCGGATACTGGCGCGACACGACGTACAGCGGCTTGGCGGCGCGCGAGGGCGCGTCGTAGAGGATGGCGGCGTTCTCGCCGACGCTCAGGAACTGGGCGTGCGCGGCGCCGGCGGCGAGCGCCGCTCCGAGGCAGCAAACGAGGGCGGCAACAACGCGGCGCATGGCGCTACCTCGCCGCTTCGGCTTGCGGCGCGCCGCCCGCGGCCTGCTGCTGCTGGCGCTGCGCGTACAGGGCCTCGAACGAGACCGGCGACAGCAGCACCGGCGGGAAGCCGCCGCGCGTCACCGCGTCCGACACCACTTCGCGCGCGTACGGATACAGGATCGTCGGGCAGGCCACCGCGAGCAGCGGCTCGAGGTCCGCGGCCGGCACGTTGCGCACCGAGAAGATGCCGGCCTGCGCGGCTTCGGCGAGGAACAGCGTCTTCTCGCCCGCCTTGGCGCTCACCGTGACGGTGATCACCACCTCGAACAGCCCCTCGGCGAAGCGCGTCGATTCGTTGCGCACCTGGATCTCCAGCTGCGGCGTCTGCGACTCGAGGAACACCTGCGGCGCGCTCGGGATCTCGAGCGACAGGTCCTTCACGTAGATCTTCTCGATCTGGAAGCTGGGCTGCGGCTGCTCTTCGGCCATGGGGAATCAGGTCCTTTCGGTCTCGAGCAGGGCGTCGAGCTCGCCGGCGCGCTCCAGCGCGTACAGTTCGTCGCAGCCGCCGACATGACGGTCGCCGATCCAGATCTGCGGCACCGAGTGCCGCCCGGCGCGCTGCGCCATCTCGCCGCGGCGCGCGGGCTCCAGGTCGACGCGCACGGTCTCGACGTCGCGGATGCCCTTTTGCGCCAGCAGCCGCGCCGCGGCCTGGCAGTAGGGACACGCCGCGGTCGCGTACATCAGCACGCGCGCCACCTCAGCGCTCCACCGGCAGCCCGCCGGTCAGCCAGGCGCGAAAGCCGCCGGCGAGGTTGAACACGTTCTCGAAGCCGCGCGCCTTGAGCAGCGCCACCGCGCGCGTCGCGGTGCTGCCGGTGTCGCAGTGCACGATCACGGTCTTCGACTTGTACTTCTCGAAATCGGCCGCGCGCTTGGCGATCTCGGCGAGCGGCAGGTTCTTCGCGCCGAGGATGTGGCCCGCGGCGTAGGCCGCCGGCTCGCGCACGTCGAGCACCAGCGCGTTCTCGCGGTTCATGAGCTGGGTGGCCTGCAGCGTGGTGACCGAGGCTCCGCCCATGCCGCCGCGCAACAGCGGCCACAGCAGCATGGCCCCGGAGCCGACCGCGGCGGCGACCAGCAGGATGTTCTTTTGCAGGAATTCCAGCATGAACGCGACATTATAATTGAGCGCATGCACCGCATCGTGTTCCTGCGCCACGGCGAATCGACGTGGAATCGCGAGAACCGCTTCACCGGCTGGACCGACGTCGACCTGTCGGCGGCCGGCGTCGAGGAAGCGCGCGCCGCCGGCAGGCTGCTGCGCGCCGAAGGCTACGCGTTCGACCTCGCGCACACCTCGGTGCTGAAGCGCGCCATCCGCACCCTGTGGCTCGCGCTGGAGGAGATGGACTGCTGCTGGCTGCCGGTGGAAAAGAGCTGGCGCCTGAACGAGCGCCATTACGGCGACCTGCAGGGCCTGAACAAGGCCGAGATGGCCGCGAAGTTCGGCGAGGCGCAGGTGCTCGCCTGGCGGCGCAGCTACGACACGCCGCCGCCCGCCCTCAAGACCGGGGATCCGCGCTACGAGGGCAAGGATCCGCGCTACGCCGGCGCCCAGGTGCCCCTCAGCGAATGCCTGAAGGACACCGTGGCGCGCGTGCTGCCGTACTGGAACGGCACCATCGCGCCGCAGGTGCGCGCCGGCAAGCGCGTGCTCATCGCCGCGCACGGCAACTCGCTGCGCGCGCTGATCAAGCACCTCGACGGCGTGTCCGATGCCGACATCGTCGGGCTGAACGTGCCCACCGGGATTCCGCTGGTCTACGAGCTGGACGACGCGCTCAAGCCGCTCAAGCACTACTACCTGGGGGACGCCGCGGAGATCGAGCGGCGCGTCGCCGCCGTCTCGGCGCAGGGAAAGGCCAAGGCCTGAGGCGCGCGCTCCTCGTGCTGCTCGCGGCCGCCGCGGCTGGCGCGGTGCACGCGAGCCGCGAGGAGGACCTGGCGGCGCTGCGCGCGCGCATCGAGGCGCTCAAGGCCGGGCTCGGCGAGAAGGAGGCCGACCGGCGCGAGGCGCGCGACGCGCTGCGCGACTCCGAGCGCGCGATCTCGGAAGCCAACCGCACGCTGCGCAAGCTCGAGGCCGAGGGCCGCGCCGCGCAGGCCGAGCTGGCGCGCCTCGGCGCGGCGAGCCGCGCGCTCGGCGAGCGCCTCGCGCGCCAGCAGGCCGCGCTCGGGCGCCTGCTCGCCGCGCGCCACGCCGCCGGCGCGCCCGATGCGCTGAAGATCGCGCTCTCGGGCGAGAACCCGTCCGAGGTGGCGCGGCGCCTGTACTACCTCGCGGAGCTCTCGCGCGCCACCGCGCGCCTGGGCGACGCGCTGCGCGCCAACCTCGCCGAAGCCGAGGACCTGCGCCGAGCGGCCGAAGAGCGCCGCCAGCGCCTGGCGGCGATCGAGACCGAGAGCCGGCGCGACCGCGCGCGCATCCTCGAGGAGCGGGGCGCGCGGCGCGTGATCCTCGGCCGCGTCGCGGGCGACATCCGCAAGGCGCGGCGCCAGATCAGCACGCTCGAGGCGGACGAGCGGCGCCTCGCGCGCCTGGTGGAGGAAATTGTGCACGTCCTGGCCGCGCGCCCCGGCGCCGGCTTCGCGCGCGTGGAAAAAGTCCCGCAACTGGGCACGCTGGCCGGGCCTTTCGCGGCGCTTCGCGGTAAGCTGCGACTGCCGGTGCGCGGGGAACTTGTGGCGCTGTTTGGCGCACCAAGAGAGGAAGGCCCTGTCGGCAAGAAGGGCGTTTTCATCCGCGCGCGGGAAGGCCAGCCGGTGCTGGCCGTGGCAGCAGGGCAGGTGGTGTACGCGGAGTGGATGCGCGGCTACGGCAACCTGCTGATCGTGGATCACGGCGAGGCGTATCTCTCGATCTACGCGAACAACGAGTCGCTGCTCAAGCAAACGGGCGATCCGGTGGCCGCGGGCGAGATCATCGCCACGGTCGGGGCGAGCGGTGGCAACGAGCAATCGGGCTTATACTTTGAACTGCGGCACCAGGGCCAGGCGTTCGACCCCCTGCGCTGGGTGGTGCTGAAGTAAAGGATCGATCGATATCATGAGCAAGTTCAGGACCTTCGGACTCATCGCGCTCGGCGCCGTCGCCGGCGTGCTGCTCAGCCTCAACTTCCAGGCCATCGCCGACCGCGCGACGCGCGGGCCGCTGCCGGTCGACGAGCTGCGCGCCTTCACCCAGGTGTTCGGCGCCATCAAGCAGAACAACGTCGAGCCGGTCGAGGACAAGAAGCTGATCACCGAGGCCATCAACGGCATGCTCTCGGGGCTCGACCCGCATTCGGCGTACCTGGACGCCGACGCCTTCAAGGAGCTGCAGGTCGGCACGCAGGGTCAGTTCGGCGGCCTCGGGATCGAGGTCGGCATGGAAGACGGCTTCGTGAAGGTGGTCTCGCCGATCGAGGACACGCCGGCGTTCCGCGCCGGCATCAAGCCGGGCGACCTCATCATCCGCCTCGACGACACGCCGGTGAAGGGCATGACGCTCGCCGACGCGGTGAAGCGCATGCGCGGCAAGCCCAACACGAAGATCACGCTCACCATCTCGCGCAA
>JBFFZT010000200.1:0-4617 GCA_041568535.1 Burkholderiales bacterium
GCTGCACCTCAACCCGCGCTCGGGACGCTGGATCCCCGACCACACCTACCTGCAGCGCCACGTCAACGCCGCGATCGCCTACAACGTGTGGCTCTACTGGCAGGTGACGCGCGACCTCGAGTTCTTCGCCACCTACGGCGCCGAGATGTTCCTCGAGATCGCGCGCTTCTGGGGCAGCTACGTCATCTTCAACGAGACGCACCAGCGCTACGAGATCCTCGGCGTGGTCGGCCCGGACGAGTTCCACACCGCGCAACCCGGCAGCGAGCGCCCGGGACTCGACAACCATGCGTATACGAGCGTGATGGCGGCCTGGGTGCTGGCGCGCGCCTTCGACGTGCTCGCCGCGCTGCCCGAAGAGCGCCGGCGCGAGCTGCGCGAGACGCTGGCGCTCGGCGACGAGGAACTGGCGCGCTGGGACGAGGCCAGCCGGCGCATGCGCGTCGCGTTTCACGGCGACGGCCTGATCAGCCAGTTCGAGGGCTACGACAAATTGAAGGAGCTCGACTGGGCGCGCTATCGCGCCGCGTACCGCGATTTCTCGCGCCTGGACCGCGTGCTCGAGGCCGAGGGCGACGACGTCAACCGCTACCAGGCGTCCAAGCAGGCCGACGTGCTGATGCTGTTTTATCTGTTCTCCGCCGAGGAGCTGCAGGCGCTGTTCGAGCGTCTCGGCTATCCCTTCCCCGCCGACACCATCCCGAAGAACGTCGCCTACTACTCGGCGCGCACCACGCACGGCTCGACGCTCTCGCGCGTGGTGAATTCGTGGGTGCTGGCGCGCTCGGACCGCGCGGGCTCCTGGCGCCAGTTCCTGGAAGCGCTGGAAAGCGACGTCGGCGACATCCAGGGCGGCACCACCGCCGAGGGCATCCACCTCGGCGCCATGGCCGGCACCGTGGACCTGGTGCAGCGCGGCTATACCGGCATCGAGGCGCGCGGCGAGGTGCTCTGGCTCAACCCGCAGCTGCCCGACGAGCTGCGCTGCCTGCGGCTGTCGGTGCGCTACCGCGGCCTTGCGCTCGACCTCGAGGTGCGGCGCGACACGCTCGAGGTGCACGCGCGCGCCTCGAACGCCACGCCCGTCGCGCTCGGCGTCGTCGACACGGTGCACCGCCTGGCGGCGGGCGAGAAGCGCAGCTTCGCGCTGTAGCTCGTGCACGTACGCGCTTGATCCAGGTCAATGCCGCGCGCCGCGGTGGCCGCAGAATTGACTCATGCTTCCGATGTGGATCGTCGCAGCCGGCAGCGGCGAGTGCCGGATCTTCGTGGCGCACGCGCCCGCCGGACCCCTGCAGGAGCTCGAGACGCTCAGCCATCCCGAGGGCCGCATGCACGAGCAGGCGCTGGCGTCCGATGCCCCGGGCCGCGCCTTCGACAGCGAGGGCGCCGGGCGCCACGCGATGGAAGTCCAGGTGAGCCCCAAGAAGCACGAGGCGATGATGTTCGCCGGACGCATCGCGACGCGCCTGGAAGCGGGCCGCGTGCACCGCGAGTTCGACAAGCTGGCGCTGCTCGCGGCGCCCGAATTCCTCGGACTGCTGCGCGACAAGCTCAATCCGCAACTGCGCGCGCTGGTCCTGCACGAAGTCGACAAGAATCCGTCCGGGCTGAAGGCGGACGCGATCCGCGCCCGCCTGCCCGAGCGCCTCTACCCAACGGCCTAGCGGCTACGGCAGCGTCGCCTTGCCCGAGCCGCTAAGGGGCGCGCGCTTGTCGCGCTCCCGCATGCGGCCCCAGCGCAGCGTCTCGGCGAGCTGCGCCAGCTCGGTGCCGATCACGCGCAGGACGTCGTCGAGCGTCAGGATGCCCTGCAGGCTGCCGTCGGCGGCCACCACGGGCAGGCGCCGCACGGCGCGCTCGGCCATGCGCTGCACGGCCTCGAACACGCCCTCATCCTCGCGCGCCACGGCGAGCTTCTTCGTCATGACGTCGCTGACGCGGATCGCCTCGGGCCGGGCTTCCGGCACCGCCACCACCGCGACCACGATGTCGCGGTCCGTGAGGATGCCGACCGGGCGGGTGATGCCGTCTTTCTTCTCGACGACGACCAGCGCGCCGACATGATGGTCGCGCATGAGCAGTGCCGCGTCGCGCAGGCTGGCCTGCGCCTGGGCGAGCACCACGTTCGGGCTGCAGAATTGGCGGACTTTCATGACTGCAGGCTACGGCGGCGCCCGGCCGCGGGATTGACCTCGATCAAAGGTCCTGCGCGCCGCGCCCCTATGCTGAAAGTAAGAAGGAGGCCGCATGGCGCTGAACCGCAGGGAACTGATCGAGCTCGCGCGCGCGATCGAGGCGCGTCGCGAGGCGCTGGCGACGGAAATCCGCCGTGAAGTGGCGCGCGCGAGGAGCGAGCCCTTCGCCGAAGTCGCGGGCGCGGTGCACGACACCGGCGACGAGGCGCTCGCCGACCTGGTCGCCGACGTCGACAACGCCGAAGTGACGCGCGACCTCGCCGAGCTGCGCGGGCTGGACGCCGCGCGCGCGCGCATCGCGGACGGCTCCTACGGCGTGTGCGCCGACTGCGGCGGCGACATCCCGGTGGCGCGCCTGCGCGCGCAGCTCGGGGCGCGGCGCTGCATCGCCTGCCAGGAGCGCCACGAGAAGACCTACCGCGCCTAGGCGCGGCCGGTGCCGGGGATCAGTGGTCCTCGAGCCGCGGCGTGCCGTCTTCCGCCGGCAGGCCGGTGTCGGGGTCGACGAAATCCGAGATGCCGATCTCGTCCTCGGCTTCTTCCAGCGTTTCCCCGGATTCCAGGTTGCGGTCGCTGCCGATCTCCATGTCCTGCACGGCTTCGAGCAGCGTCGCGAACGGCCCGTACTCGCGCCCGCTCTCCTTGTCCTGCCAGTACACGCCGTCGGGCCGCTCGATGATGCGCGCGCGGTCGTAATCGGGCGGGGTTTCGGGGATCACCTTGGGCATCGCGTCTGCATCTTAACCCCTTCCGGCGCACGATGCGCCACGCTGCAGTGCGGCGTGGCTTGACGCGGATCCCGCGGTGCGAAGACGCCGTCAGCCGGTCTGACGGAAGCGCTTGTTCGCCTGGCGCACGGCGAGCTCCATGTCGTGCCAGGCCTTCTGCAGCCCGGCGATGATCGGCGCGCTCGCCGCGGCGCTCTGGCGCCCGAGCTTCGCCAACGCCCGGTTCGCCGCCGCCTGCTTGCGCTTGAGCACCTGCAGCTCGCGCGCAGCGCCCGCGCGCGCGCTCTTCTCGACCTTGTGCGCTTCCGCCATCAGCCAATCGATCTGCTTGCCGACGGCGCGCATTTCCTTCTGCACGTCGAGCCGGCGCGCGCTGCTGCGCTTCTTCGTGGGGGACTTGCGCTTGCGTGCCATGGGGCTTCCTTTGGTGGTCGTATATGGTGAAACTATGCAGGGGAAGGCCGCGCGCGGTTTGACCTGCGTCAAAGGCGCGGGCGCCCGTCGCCGCATCCTGTGCGCATCCACCGTTTCAGGAACGCCCACCATGCAACTGCCCGTGCAGATCACCTACCGCGGCATGCCGAGCTCGGCGGCGCTGGACGAGGCGGTGCGCGAGCGCGCCGCCAAGCTGGAGCATTTCCATTCCCGCATCACGAGCTGCCGCGTCGTGATAGAGCAGCCGGCGCATCACCAGAGCAAAGGCAGGCAGTTCGTGGTGCGCGTCGACGTGACGGTGCCCGGCGGCGAAGTGGCGGTGAACCGCGACCACCATGCCGATGTCTACGTGGCGCTGCACGAAGCGTTCGACATCACGCGCCGCAAGCTCGAGGACTTCGTGCGCGAGCAGCGTGGCGACGTCAAGCACCACGAGCGCTAGCGCATGAAGAAGCTGCATCGCGCCAGCGAGGAGCGCAAGATCGCCGGCGTCTGCGCCGGCCTGGGAGAGTACTTCGAGCTCGACCCGGTGTTCTTCCGCCTGTTCTTCCTGTTCTCGATCCTGTTCGGCGGCCTGGGCGCGATCGCCTACGTCATGCTGTGTATCCTGGTGCCGCTGCGCGAGGGCGCGCCGGCCGCGGTGCGCGCCACGCCGCTGCGGCTCTCGGGCACCGACCGCATGATCGCCGGCGTGTGCGGCGGGCTGGGCGAGTTCTTCGAGCTCGACCCGGTGCTGTTCCGCGCCGCGTTCCTGGTGCTCGCCGTGATCGGCGGGCTCGGCATCCTGCTCTACCTCGCGCTGTGGCTCCTCATCCCGGGGCCCGCGCCTGCAGCAGGAGCGCCCCCATCCCCGCGACGAGGGCGAGCATCGCGATCAGGCTCCCAAGCCAAGGAATGAGCGCGGCGAGGCCGATCACCAGCACGCCGAGCGCGGCGGCGAGCGCGCGCCAGCCCCGGTGCGCGGCGCGCGCCGCCCACCAGCGCGCGAGCGTTGCGTCGCCGAGCGCAATGCCGGCGGCGACGTAGCCGACGAGCAGCAGCACGAAGTAGCCGAGAAGCGCGACGAGCGCGAGCGGAATGCCGATGACGGTGGCGAGCAGAATGACGACCGCGACGGGGATCGCGGCGAGCGCGAGAAAGCCCCACAGCAGGCTCCAGCCGAAGCGCGCGCGCGTCGCCTGAGCGACGCGGCCGAAGAATCCGGGCAGCGCCAGCACCAGCACCGCCGCCATCGCCATCAGCCCGAGCGTCCACAC
>JBFFZT010000201.1:0-4602 GCA_041568535.1 Burkholderiales bacterium
CAGCGCCCCGACCACCGCGATCAGCGGCAGCCGCACGAAGTCGATGGGCACCGCCACGGTGGCGTCTGCCAACTTGAACGCCCGCGTCATCGAATAGTGCGCGGTGTAGCTCCCCACCCCGATCAAAATCATCCACGGCAGGTGCGAGGCCGGCGGCGCCACCCAGCCCGGAATCGCCGCCAGTAGCGACAGCGGCGTCTGCACCACCGACATCCAGAACAGCACCGCCAACGGCGAGTCGGTGCTGGAAAGCTGCTTCGTGGTGATCATGTTGCCGGCATACAGAAACGCCGCGGCCAAAGCGACCAGCGCCGCCGGATGGAAGAACCCGAACCCGGGGCGCAGGATGATCAGCACCCCCACCAGGCCCAGGACCAGCATCACCACGCGATTGCGCGTCAGCCGCTCCTTCAGAATCAGCGCCGCCAGGATCGCCGTCCACACCGGCATGGTGAACTCGATGGCGAACACCGTCGCCAGGGGCAGCGCCCCGATGGCGAACACCCAGCAGTACTGCCCGCCGAGGTGGATCACGTTGCGGAACAGGTGCAGCGGCAGCCGCCGCGTCGCCGTCACCGCGTCCTTCGCCTGCGCCACGATCACCAGCACGATGGCGAGCATCACCACGCTGCGCAGGAACAGCACCTGGAACGCGCCCATGTGCGCCAGCAGCTCGCGCGCCGCCACCGCCATGGTCGAAAAGGAGAGCACGGCGCCGCCCATCCACAGGACGCCGCGCAGGTTGTCGTGCATAGCGCCGCATTGTCGCGCGGCGGCGCAGCAAACGCAGCAGGAGGATCGCAGTTAGCATCGCAGCATGCGCCTCGCCCTCGCCGCACTGCTGCTCGCCGGGGCCGCGCACGCCGACACCGGCGCGCCCGGCGACTATGCCGCCGCCTGCTTCGAGGGCAGCGGCTCGCCGCGCCGCGACCTCGTCGCCTGCTCGCTCGCCCTGCAGCAGGCCGAAGACCCCAACAGCCGCGCCAGCCTGCGCCTACGGCGCGCGCAGGCGCGCATCCACCTCGGCGAATTCGCACCGGCGGCGCACGACCTCGAGGCGGCGCTCGAAGCGATGCCCTGGTCGGCCGAAGCGCATCGCCTGCTCGGCGTGGTGCGCGCGAAAAGCGGCGCACAGGGCGAAGCCGAAGCGGCCTTCGCCCGCGCGCTCGAGCTCAACCCCCATTTCCCCGCCGCGCTGAAGGACCGCGGCGTGGCGCGCCTGTTCGCCGGAAAGCCCGAGGACGCCGCGGCGGACCTCGGCGCGGCGCTCGCCGCCGCCCCCTACGACGCCGAAGGCTTCACCTTCCACGGCTTCGCGCTCTTCGCCCTGGGCCGCTTCGGCGAGGCGCACGAGCGCTTCGAGCAGGCGCGCGCGCTCGGCTATCCGTACCCGTACCTCGCGCTGTGGCGCGCGCTCGCCCTGAAGCGCGCGGGCGCACCGTGGCGCGAGCCGTTGCGGGAAGCGCCGACGCAATGGCCGCGCGCGCTGATGAAAGCGGTGCTGGAGCCCGGCGCCGAGCGCGCGCTGCAGGCGATGCCGCGGGCGCGCCGGGCCGAGGCCGCCTTCTACCTCGGCGCCTTCAACGACGCGCCGGAGCTGCTCGGCCGCGCCGCGGCCGAGGCCGCGCCCGGCTCGATCGAGCGCTGGATGGCGGGCTGGCTCCTATAGCAGCCGCAGCACGCGCCGCGCGGCGGCCACCTGGCCGCTTTCGAGGAACGCCTCGTGGTTGCGGTCCACGTCGGCGAGCTCGTAGCGGTAGCTCACCATCATGCCGTAGGACTGCGCCTGACCCCGCTCGGAGGCGTCCGCCGCCCAGAAGATGCGATCGATGCTCGCGCCGTTGTGCAGGTGGAACTGCGCCACCGGGTCGAGCGGCAGCCCGTCCGCTTTTTCCTGCACCAGGTAGCGCGCGCAGGCCTTGAGCAGCGGCTCGCGCGTCTGCTCGCCCGGCTCGGCCTGGGCCAGCGCCGGCTCGGCGCGCGCCAGCCAGCGCCGGAACCCCGGGATCGGCGAGAAGGTGGCGAAGGTCTTCAGCCACGGCAGGTCCTTCTGCAGGTCGGCGATGACGCGTTTCAGCAGCAGGTTCCCCAGGCTGATGCCGCGCAGGCCCTTCTGCGCGTTGGAGATCGAGTAGAACACCGCCGTGTCGGCCGCGCGCACCTCGCCGATCGGCGCCTGCGGGTCGAGCAGCTCCTGCACGCTCGCCGGCAGGCCCTTCGCCAGCGCGATCTCCACGAAGATCAGGGGCTCGTTCGGCATGCGCGGGTGAAAGAACGCGTAGCAGCGCCGGTCGCGGTCGAGCCGGTTCTTCAGGTCGTCCCAGGACTCGATGCGGTGCACCGCCTCGTAGGCGATGAGCTTCTCCAGCACCAGCGCCGGCGACTGCCAGGTGATGCGCGTCAGCTCGAGAAAGCCCGGGTCGAACCAGCGCTCGAGCAGCCCGTCGAGCTCCACGCGCAGCACGTCGAGCGCCGGCTCGTGCTCGAGGAAGGCGAGCAGGTCGGCGCGCAGGTCGACGAGGAACTTCACGCCCTCGGCGAGCAGGTTGAACTGGGCGAAGAACTTGGCGCGCGGCGCATCGAGCGCGATGCGCAGGCGCGCCTCGGCGTGCCCGCGCGCGACCTCGTCGGCCGCCGCGCGCATCGCGGCCACCGCCGCATCGAGCGCCGCGCGCTCGGGCATGAAGGCGCGGGCGATGTGGCCGAGGATTGCCGCGCGCGCCTCGGGCTCGGCGCCGCGGTACAGGGCGGCGATTCTCTGCGCGCGCTCGCGCGCAGAGCGCTCGCCGCCGCGCGGCGCGCGCGACTCGGCGAGCAGGCGCTCGATCTCGCCCGGCGCGTCCCCGGCCGGCGCGAAGCCCGAGCGCACCGCGGCGGCGAGGCGCTGGCCCCAGCCGCGCAGCCGCTCGAGCGCGCCGGGCGCCCTGCGGGTGGCGTCCTCGTTCATGGCGCGAACGCTACAGGTTTTTGCGCCCGGCTGCCTCGCTACAATGCGTCGCGTGAAGGCGACAGCCTGCGCCGCGCTCTGCGCCCTCGTGCTCGCCGCGCCGGCGCGCGCGAGCCTCGAGCCCTACCTCGCGGCCCGGCACGGCACCCGGTGCGACCTCGAGACCGACGGCGCGCTCACCTGCCGCTACCGCATCGGCGCGAGCCTGGAGTTCACGCTGCGCCGGGTCGGCGAGCCCGGCGTGCGGCTCGAAGTGCTGCGCAACGAGCGCGAGGGCGACTACGCGCTCGACCCCGAGCCGCGCGAGCGCTGCTTCGTCGTGCGCCACGGCTGGTCGGCGCGCCCCGCGGCGGGCGCTGAGCGCAACACCGCGGCGATCTCGGCGGTGAACGGCATCGCCTACCGCACGCTGCGCGAGTGCGCGAAGGCGAAATAGCGAACGCCGCTATAATCCCGCCCCTCATGGAAGCCGAACGCCTCAACGCGCTTGCCGACAAGCTCAAAGACCTGAAAGCCCGGTCCGCGGAGCTGAGGAGGTACCTTTGACTTCGAGGCGAAGGAAAAGCGGCTCGTAGAGGTCAACAAGCTCCTCGAGGACCCGAAGGCCTGGTCCGACCCGAAGCGCGCGCAGGAGCTGGGGCGCGAGAAGAAGAGCCTCGAGGCCACGGTCGAGGCGCTCACCGAGATCGACGGCGGCGTCGCCGACGCGGGCGAGCTGTTCCAGCTCGGCCAGTCGGAGAGCGACGAGGCGACCCTGGAAGGCGTGGAACAGGACGCCGCCGCGCTGGAGCAGCAGGTGGGGCAGCTCGAGTTCCGGCGCATGTTCTCCAACCCGCTCGACCCCAACGCCTGCTTCGTCGACATCCAGGCGGGCTCGGGCGGCACCGAGGCGCAGGACTGGGCCTCGATGCTCGAGCGCATGTACCTCAAGTTCTGCGACCGCAAGGGCTACAAGGTCGAGATCCTCGAGCAGACCGAGGGCGAGGTCGCCGGCATCAAGAGCGCCTCGCTGAAGGTGAACGGCTCGTACGCGTACGGCACGCTGCGCACCGAGACCGGCGTGCACCGGCTGGTCAGAAAGTCCCCGTTCGACGCCAACGCGCGCCGCCACACCTCGTTCGCCAGCGTCTTCGTCTACCCCGAGGTCGACGAGACCGTGGCGATCGAGCTCAACCCCGCGGAGATCCGCGTCGACACCTACCGCGCCTCGGGCGCCGGCGGCCAGCACGTGAACAAGACCGACTCGGCGATCCGCATGACGCACCTGCCCACCGGCATCGTGGTGCAGTGCCAGAACGACCGCTCGCAGCACCGCAACCGCGCCGAGGCGCTCGCCATGCTCAAGTCCAAGCTCTACGAGCTGGAGATGCGCAAGAAAGAGGCCGAGCGCCAGAAGCTGGAAGACGCGAAGACCGACATCGGCTGGGGCCACCAGATCCGCAGCTACGTGCTGGACCAGTCGAGGATCAAGGACCTGCGCACCGGCGTGGAGAAGGGCCACACGCAAGCGGTGCTCGACGGCGAGCTCGACGACTTCATCGAGGCGAGCCTCAAACAGGGGGTGTAATGGAAGAAGAAAACAAGCTCGTCGAGGAGCGCCGCGAGAAGCTGAAGGCCCTGCGCGCGAAGGGCGCGGCCTTTCCCAACGACTTCCG
>JBFFZT010000202.1:0-4600 GCA_041568535.1 Burkholderiales bacterium
CTCGTCGCCGAAGGCGTCGCTGCACGCGAGCTGACGCTCGGCGACCTCGTGCTGGTGAACGGGCTGCTGATCCAGCTCTACATCCCGCTCAATTTCCTCGGCATGGTGTACCGCGAGATCAAGCAGTCGCTCGCCGACATGGAGCGCATGTTTCGTCTCCTGGGCGAGAACCTCGAGGTGCGGGACAAGCCGGGCGCGCCGGCGCTCGTGCCCGGGCCGGCGGCGGTCGAGTTCCACGACGTCGATTTCGCCTACGAGCCGGCGCGCCGCATCCTGCACGGGGTGAGCTTCCAGATCCCGGTTGGACACCGGGTCGCCGTGGTCGGTCACTCGGGCTCGGGCAAGTCGACGCTGGCGCGGCTGCTGTACCGCTTCTACGACGTCGGCGGCGGCGCGATCCGCGTGAACGGCACCGACATCCGCGAGGTCACGCAGGCGAGCCTGCGCGCGGCGATCGGCATCGTGCCGCAGGACACGGTGCTGTTCAACGACACCATTCTCTACAACATCCGCTACGGCCGGCCCGAGGCGAGCGACGCCGAGGTGGTCGCGGCGGCCCGTGCGGCGCACATCCACGAGTTCATCGACAGCCTGCCGCTGAAATACGAGAGCACCGTGGGCGAGCGCGGCCTCAAGCTCTCGGGCGGCGAGAAGCAGCGCGTCGCCATCGCGCGCGCCATCCTCAAGAACCCGCCGATCCTGATCTTCGACGAGGCCACCTCGGCGCTCGACTCCAAGGCCGAGCGCGCCATCCAGGCCGAGCTGGAGCGCATCGCGCGCGGCCGCACCGCGCTGGTGATCGCGCACCGCCTGTCCACGGTGATGGACGCCGACCAGATCCTGGTGCTCGATCACGGGCGCATCGTCGAGCGCGGCACGCACGGCGAGCTGCTCGCCGCGCAGGGCGAATACGCGCGCATGTGGGCGCTGCAGCGCGAGGCCGCGCAGGCCGAAGCGGTGCTGGAGCGGGCCAAGGCGGCCTGAAACCAGGGCATAGCTCACCTTTTTTCTGAATGTCCGGGGCTACCCCCTTATTTTTGCTTGCGTTTCGGATTTTCCCCACTTACACTCCGTCGACCCAAGTCTTCAAGAACTGTCATGCGCTCAGGGGAACGCCGGCTGCACCTGCTTGAGAAGATCGTCGCCCTCTGCGCGCTCGCCGGGGTGCTGTTCGTCAGCGTCGGCTTCGCCCGCGCCGGCGACGGGCCGAAGCTGCGCTCGTCGGTCGCGCTGGTGCAGGACGCCGACAGCGGCGAGACGCTGTACGAGAAGAACAGCGACACCATCCTGCCCATCGCCTCGATCACCAAGCTGATGACGGCGATCGTGGTGCTCGAGCGCGGGCTGGACCTCGAGGAGCGCGTGGCGGTAAGCGCCGAGGACCTGAAGGCGACGCGCAGCGCGCGCATCCGCGGGCGGCTGCGCCCGGGGTCCGTCCTGACGCGCGACGAGCTGCTGATGCTCACGCTGATGGCCTCCGAGAACCGCGCCGCGGCGGCGCTGGCGCGCACCTATCCCGGGGGCCGGGAAGCGTTCGTCGCTGCCATGAACGCCGAGGCCGCGCGCCTCGGCCTGCACGACACGCGCTTCGCCGACGCGACCGGACTTTCGCCCGACAACGTTTCCAGTGCGCACGATCTCGCCGGCCTGGTGCGCGCCGCGCACAGCTACGCCCTGATCCGCGAGTACTCGACCCTGCCGAGCGCGCAGGTGCGCGCGCGCGGCGGCACGGTGGGCTTCCGCAACACCAACAGCCTGGTGCGCGCCGAGGACTGGGACATCGAGCTCTCGAAGACGGGGTACATCAGCGCGGCCGGGCGCTGCCTGGTGATGCACATGCGCGTCGCTTCGCGCGACCTGGTGGTGATCCTGCTCGACTCCTGGGGCAAGTACACGCGCGTCGCCGACGCCCGGCGCATCCGCAAGTGGCTCGAATCCAGCACGGCGCGCGACCCGCAAAGCTAGGCCGCACCCGCTTCTACGGCTCCGTCGTCCCCGCGGACAGCTTCCGCGAGGACGTCATCGAGGGGCTGTCGCAGGGGCAGAAGGCGCTGCCGCCCAAGTACTTCTACGACGCCGAAGGCAGCCGCCTGTTCGACCGCATCTGCGGGCTCAAGGAGTATTACCCGACGCGCGCGGAGCTCGCGCTCACGCGCCGCCACCTCGCCGACATCGCGCGCTTTGCCGGGCGCGGCGGCGAGCTTGTCGAGTACGGCAGCGGCGCGAGCCTGAAGACCCGGCTGCTGCTGCGCGCGCTGCGGCCGTCGGTGTACGTGCCCGTGGACATCTCGCACTCGGCGCTCGCCGGCGCGGCGCAGCGCCTGTCGCGCGAGTTCGCCTGGCTGCACATCTTCGCCGTGGTGGGCGATTTCTCGCAGCCGCTCCGGCTGCCGGTGTTCCGCCAGCGGGCGCGCCGTCGGGTCGTGTACTTCCCCGGCTCCACCATCGGCAATCTCACCGTCCAGGAGGCGCACGCCTTCCTCGCCATGAGCCGCGCGCAGGTGGGCGCGGGCGGCGCGATGCTGATCGGCGTGGACCTGAAGAAGGACGCCAACGTCCTGCACGCCGCGTACAACGACGCGCGCGGCGTCACCGCGCGCTTCAACCTGAACCTGCTCGCGCGCATCAACCGCGAGCTGGGGGCCGACTTCGACCTGCGGCGCTTTCGCCACTACGCCTTCTACAACGCGCCGCTCGGGCGCATCGAGATGCATCTCGTGTCGCTCGCGCGCCAGGCGGTGCGCATCGGCCGGCACCGCTTCGAGTTCGAGCGCGGCGAGACCATCCACACGGAGAACTCCTACAAGTACGCGGTCGAGGAATTTCGCGCGCTCGCCGCGCAGGCCGGATTCAAGGGCGCGAAGCTCTGGCAGGACCGGCAGCAGTTGTTCGCGCTGCACGGGCTCGAGGCGGACTAGCCTTTAGGCTGCGCCGATGCGCGCTTCGCGCGGCTGGTGGCCGATGGTGCGCGAGATGCGCTCGGCGGTTTCCTTGATCAGCGACCCCCACTGCGCCTTCATGCGGTCGGCGGGGGTGGACAGCGACAGCGCGGCGATCAGCAGGCCCGCGTCGTCGCGCACGCCGGCGGCGACGCAGCGCACGCCGAGCTCGGCTTCCTCGTTGTCGGTGGCCCAGCCCTGGCGCTGGGTGCGCTCCAGGTCGCGTTCCATCTGCTGCAGGTTGGTGATCGTATTGCGCGTGTGCGCGGCGAGGCCGGTGCGCTTGGCGTACTCGCGCAGGCGCGCGAAGCCGTCTTCCAGCAGGAAGAGCTTGCCCGCCGCGGTGATGTGCAGGGCGGCGCGCGCGCCGATGACGTGCACCACGCGCATCGCCGAGCGGCCCGAGGACGTGCGCTCGACGTACACGATCTCGTCGTCGTGGCGCACGGACAGGTTCACGGTCTCGCCCGTGTGCGCGTGCAGCTCGCGCATCACCGGCAGCGCGAGCTCGCGCACGCTGATGCGCGAACGCACCATGTTGCCGAGCTCGAGCAGCCGCATGCCGAGGCGGTAGCTGCCGGGCTCGAGCCGATCCACGAGGCGCCCGCCCGAGAGCGCCGACAGAATGCGGTGCGCCGTGGAGGGATGCAGGCCGGCGTACTGCGCCACCTGCTTCAGCCCGAGCGGCTCGGGGTGCGCGGCGAGCACGTCGAGCAGCGTCATCATGCGGTCGATGACCTGGATCGGACCTTTCTCGTCGTTGTTCTCCGCGCCCATGCGAAGGGCATTCTATCCCACGATGTGAAACTGCTAACATCCCCGCCATGCCGGTAGTGACGAATATCGACGACCTGCGGCGGATGGCGCGACGGCGGGTCGCCCGGGCGGTGTTCGAGTACGTCGACCGCGGCTCCTACGACGAGCAGACGCTGCGCGCCAACCGCGCCGATCTCGAATCGCTGCATTTCCGCCAGCGCGTGGCGATCGACGTCGACCGGCGCTCGACGCGTACGACGATGCTTGGCGAGGACGTCGCGATGCCGGTGGCGATCGCGCCGGTGGGCCTCACCGGCCTGAACTGGGCCGACGGCGAGATCCTCGGCGCGCGCGCCGCGGAGACGTTCGGCATTCCGTTCACGCTGTCGACCATGTCGATCTGCTCGATCGAGGACGTGGCGGGCGCGGTGGCGCAGCCGTTCTGGTTCCAGCTCTACGTGATGCGCGATCGCGGCTTTTCGGCGTCGCTCATCGAGCGCGCCAAGGCGGCGAAATGCTCCGCGCTGATGCTCACTCTCGACCTGCAGATCCAGGGCCAGCGCCACCGCGACCTGAAGAACGGGCTCGCGGTGCCGCCCAAGCTCACGCTGGGCACGGCGCTCGACGTGATGACCAAGCCGGGTTGGGTGCTGAACGTGCTCACCGGCCGGCGCAAGTCCTTCGGCAACCTCGAGGGCCGCATCCCCGACGCCAAGAGCCTGACCACGTTGTCGCAATGGATCGCCGGGCAGTTCGACCCGACACTGTCGTGGAAGGACGTGGAATGGGTGAGGAAGCTCTGGGGCGGCAAGATCATCCTCAAGGACATCCTCGACGTCGAGGACGCGAAGATCGCCGCCTCGACCGGCGCCGACGCCATCGTGGTGTCGAACCACGGCGGGCGC
>JBFFZT010000203.1:0-4592 GCA_041568535.1 Burkholderiales bacterium
ATGGTCAAGTGGGCCGGCATGGCGCCGTGGTGGGGCATGGACGACCTGCGGTTCGGGATCGTCGGTGCCGGCGCGAGCCTGATCGCCATGGTGGTCGTCACCCTGCTCACGCCCGCGCCCGACAAGGCGACGCAGGACATGGTCGACGAAGTGCGCATCCCGAAGGGACAGACGATCCTCGGCACCACGCACTAGCGCGACGCGCAGCGCACGGACCGGGGCGAAGCGTCTTCGCCCCGGTTTTTTTTCGCCTATACAATTCGCCGCATGGCAGACCCTTTCCCGCTGTGGGCGATCGTCCTCGACTACCTTCTCGGCGTGATCATGTGGACGCTCATCGGCCGCTCCGCGATGAGGATCTTCCTGCCGGAGAACAGCTCGTTCTTCTTCATGCGGTTCTTCGTGCGCTCGACGGATCCGCTGCTCAAGCTGTTCCGGCCGATCACGCCGCAGTTCCTCATCCAGCCGATCGTGCCCTTGTACGTGGCCTGGTTCTTCTTCATGGTCCGCTTCTACCTGATGCCCTGGGTGCTCGGATACACGGTGATGGGGATGCTGTCGTTCCCGCTGGAAGGGGAGGTGGCGAGGAGCATTTCCCGGCTGGCGGGGCAGCTCGGTTTCTAGCCGAGGGACCTGGGCATGAGCGCCCTGCACACCCCACCGAACTCGGCCGCGCTGGCGGCGCTGCCGGTGGCGGTGCTCGACACGGAGACCACCGGGCTCGACGTGCGCCGCGATCGCATCGTGCAGGTTGCGGTGCTCGCGATGAACGGCGCGCGGCGCGAGGCGACGCCCCCGATCGACCAGTTGCTTGATCCGGGCATGCCGATCCCGGCCGCAGCGACGGCGATCCACGGCATCGACGACGGTCGCGTCGCCGGCGCGGCGACTTTCGCCGCCTTTGCCGACGCGCTGCGCGAGGCGATTGCGGGGCGGGTGCTCGTCGGGCATCACATCGCTTTCGATCTCGCCCTACTCAGGCACGAGGCCGCGCGTGCCGGAATCGCGTGGCACGACCCGCCCGCGCTCGACATCGGCCTGCTGCTCGGCGCGCTCGAGCCGACGCTGGCCGACCTGAGCCTCGAGGCCGTGACGCGGTGGCTCGAGGTGCAGATCGAGCGGCGCCATAGCGCGCTCGGTGACGCGGAGGCTACTGCGGCGGCGTTCGCGGCGCTGTTGCCGCACCTCAGGAATGCCGACGTGCGCACGCTCGGCGAGGCGCTCAGCATGGCGGCGCGGCGGCAGGATCTGATCCTGCAGCAGGCGCACTCCGGCTGGCATGCCGTGCCGGGCGAGCCGGCCGAGGCGGAACGCGCGCCGGAGGCGCCGCGCATCGACAGCTACGTCTTCGAGCGCAGCCTGCACGACGTGATGAGCGCGCCGCCGGTCACGATCGCGCCCGACGCAACGCTGCGCTCCGCGGCGCAGCTGATGACGGCGCGGCGCATCGGCGCGTTGCTGGTCGGCGTGGAAGGCGAAGCGCCGCAGGGCATCATCACGGAACGGGACCTGCTGCGCGCGGCCGCGCAAGGCGGCCTGGACTCCGACCAGGCACGTGTTGCGCAGTCCATGTCGTCCCCGGTCGCGTGCATGCATGCCGAGGAGATGCTGTATCGCGCGCTCGGACGCATGGACCGATTGGGTATCCGCCACCTTTGCGTGACCGACGCGCACGGGGCGGCCGTCGGGATGGTGTCGCAGCGCGACATGCTCCAGTTCCGGGCACGCGCCGCCCTGGAGATCGGCGATGCCGTTGCCAACGCGGCGGACGCGACCGCGCTAGCGGCGGCTTTCAGTCGCGTGCCCGCAGCCGCGGGCCGCCTTGTCGCCGAAGGCACCGGCGGCGTCGAAGTGGCGCGCGTGGTGTCGAGCGAACTGCGCGCGGTAACGGCACGGGCAGCCGGGCTGGCCGCCGAGCGCGTGCAAGCGCGCGGCCGCAAGGCGCCCGCGCCGTGGTGCGTGCTGGTGCTCGGTTCCGGCGGTCGCGGCGAGAGCCTGCTCGCGGCCGACCAGGACAACGCGCTGATCCATGCCGGAACGCCCGCGGATGACGCGTGGTTCGCCGAGCTCGGCGCGGAGCTGTCGCGACTGCTCGACGAAGCGGGCATCCCGTTGTGCAAAGGCGGCGTGATGGCCGCGAACGCCCAGTGGCGCGGCAGCGCGCAGGAATGGGAGGAACGCGTGGCGGCCTGGCTGCGCCGCGCCCGCCCCGAAGACCTCCTCAATGTCGACATCTTCTTCGACCTGGCGCCGGTGGCGGGCGATGCCCGGCTTGCCTTCAGCCTGCAGCAGAGCGCGGTCCTCGCCGCGTCGCACGCGCCGCCCTTCCTTGCGCTGCTGGGGACTTCGATCAGCGCGCTGCTGCCGCTGCTCGGATTCCTCGGGCGCCTGCGTATGAAAGATGGCCGGGTGGACCTGAAGCGCTGCGGCATCCTGCCCATCGTCAGCGTGGCGCGGGTGCTGGCGCTGCGCATCGGCGCGACCGAGCGCAGCACCCCGGGGCGCCTGCGCGAGGCGGCCGCCGCGGAGCGGCTGTCGCAGACGGACGCCGCCGTGCTCCTCGAGCTGCACGCCCTGCTGATGTCGCTGGTCCTGCGCCAGCAGTTGGCGGATCTGGAGGACGGCGTGCGGCCGTCGAACAACGTGTCGTTGAAGCTGCTGCGCCGAGACGAGGCGAAGGCGCTGGCGCGCGAGCTGCGGCGCCTCGAGCAGATCTTGCAGAGCCTCGGCAGCGGGTAGAATACGCGCCACACGGAGAGATGGCCGAGCGGCTGAAGGCGCACGCTTGGAAAGCGTGTATACGTTAATAGCGTATCGTGGGTTCGAATCCCACTCTCTCCGCCAGCAAGCGAACAACGGCGGGCCTCCCCGCATTGCAGTCCGGTGAACCTGGTCAGGTCCGGAAGGAAGCAGCCACAGCTGGATCCTGCAAGTGCCGGGGGTAGGGCTCGCCACCCATGCCGCGCGAAAGGGGACTGCGGTCCCCCTTCGACCCCCTGATAAAATCGTGCGCATGTCCTATCAGGTCCTCGCGCGCAAGTGGCGGCCGCGGAACTTCTCTACGCTGGTGGGACAGGAGCACGTGGTGCGCGCGCTGCGCCACGCTCTGGAGCAGCAGCGGCTGCATCACGCCTACCTGTTCACGGGCACGCGCGGCGTCGGCAAGACGACGCTGGCGCGCATTCTCGCCAAGTGCCTCAACTGCGAGACCGGCATCACCGCAGAGCCCTGTGGGCGCTGCAGCGCGTGCGAGGAGATCGACGGCGGGCGCTTTGTCGACCTGCTGGAAGTCGATGCGGCGACCAACACGAAGGTCGACGAGATGCGCCAGCTTCTCGACACGGCGCAGTACGCGCCGACGCGCGGCCGCTTCAAGGTGTACGTGATCGACGAAGTGCACATGCTCTCCAACTCGGCGTTCAACGCCATGCTGAAGACGCTCGAGGAGCCGCCCGAGCACCTGAAGTTCATTCTCGCGACGACCGACCCGCAGAAGATCCCGGTAACGGTGCTGTCTCGCTGCCTGCAGTTCAACCTCAAGCAGATGCCGCCGGCGGCGATCGCCGACCACATGGCCGGGCTTCTGCAGTCCGAGGGCGTCAGCGTCGAGCCGCAGGCCCTGCAGCTGATTGGCCGCGCCGCTTCCGGCAGCATGCGCGACGCCCTGTCCCTGCTCGATCAGGCGATCGCGCATGGCGGCGGGCGCGTCGCCACGGAAAGCGTGCGCGACATGCTGGGTGCCGTGGACGACTCGTATCTGCTGCGCCTGCTGGAGGCGGTGGCGGCGGGCGACGGCGCGCAGCTCATGGCGATCGCCGACGAGATGCAGGCGCGCAGCCTGTCCTTCGATTCGGCGCTGCAGGACCTCGCCGGGCTGCTGCTCAAGCTTGCGGTCGTGCATGCCGCGCCGAATGCGCTGGACGCGGCCGAGCCGGAGCGCAAGGCGCTCGCCGCGCTCGCGCAGCGGCTGGACGCCGAGATGGTGCAGTTGTGCTACCAGATCGCGCTGCAGGGCCGCGAGGATCTGACGCTCGCGCCCGACGAGCATGCCGGCTTCGTCATGACGCTGCTGCGCATGCTGGCGTTTCGCCCGCAGTCCGCGAGCGCGGGCGCGGCCGGCGATGCGGCATCCGCAGCCCCGCAGGCCGGGGCCCGCAGCAAGAACGCCGGCCTGCGCGCGCCGTTCGACGGCGACTGGCCGTCGCTCGTGCGCGAGCTGCCCGTGGGCGGCGCGGCGGGCGAGCTGGCGCGCAACTCGGCGCTGCTGCGGCACGCCCCCGGGGCGATCGAGCTGGGGGTACCGAAGTCGATGGCCCACCTCGCCGACCGCAGCTATCAGGAAAAGCTCAAGGCGGTGCTGGAGCAGCATTTCGGCAGCCCGCTCGCACTGAAGGTGGTCGCGGGCGAGGTCGGGGGCGATACCGCGGCGGGCCGCGAGGCCGGCGAGCGCGAGGCACGCCGTGCCGAAGCCGCGCGCGCGGTGCAGGGCGACCGCTTCGTCCAGGACCTGGTGGACATCTTCGACGCCAAGGTCGTGGGATCGAGCATCAAGGCCAACGGCGACAAGCGCTAGCGCGGGAGACGACGATGCG
>JBFFZT010000204.1:0-4572 GCA_041568535.1 Burkholderiales bacterium
GAGCCCGCAGGCGAAGGCCTACTTCGACGCGCACGTGGCGCGCTGGCAGAAGGAGCCCGACCGCTGGGCGAGCGCGCACTGCTGGGCGGGGCTGCAGATCCTGCAGCAGGCGGTGGAGAAGGTGGGCCTGGATCGCGCCAACATCCGCGCGCACATCGACGGCACCGAGTTCGACACCGTGATCGGCACGATCCGCTTCAGGAACGGCGAGAACGTGACGACGCCGGGCGTGGTAAGCCAGTGGCAGAACGGCGAGTTCGAGGTGGTGTGGCCGCCGCAGCGCGCCACCGCGGCCTCGCAGTTCCCCAAGCCCGGCTGGAACTGATCGCCGGTCGGCGAAACGGAGGCTCAAGGGCGCCATGAGCCTCTGGTTCGAGCTCGCCGTATCGGGCCTCATCACCGGCGGCATCTACGCCGTGGTGGCGATCGGCCTCAACCTGCAGTATGGGCTGATGCGCATCCTGAATATCTCGCACGGCGAGTTCCTGATGGTGGGGGCGTACCTCACCTGGCTTGGCTACACGGTGCTGCAGGTGAACCCGCTGGTGTTCCTGCCGGTGGTGGCGCTCGCGCTGTTCGTCGCCGGGGTGGCCGTGTACCGCCTTTGCTTCTACCGCATCGTCAGCACCGCGCCGGCGGTCGAGGTGATCGAGGCGCGCAGCCTCCTGGTCGGCTTCGGGCTCCTGTACCTCGTGCAGAACCTCGCCTACCTGACGTGGGGCGCAGACCTGCGCGGCTACTCGTTCCTCGCCGAGCCGCTCGAGATCGCCGGCGCGCGCTTCAACCTGAACCGCGTGGTGGTGTTCGGCTTTGCCGTGGCCGCGAGCCTCGCGCTCCTCGCGGTGCTGCGCTTCACGCTCATCGGCAAGGCGGTGCGCGCCATGATGCAATCGCCCACGGGAGCGCAGCTCGTCGGCATCGACACCAAGGTGCTGCACCCGGTGGTGTTCGGCGCCGGGCTCGCGCTCGCTGGCGTGGCCGGCGCGCTCCTGTCCATGATCTACGAGATCTCGCCGGCGATGGGCGAGCCCTACACCGTCACGGCGCTGATCGTCATCGTGCTCGGCGGGCTCGGCAGCGCGCTTGGCAGCCTGCTCGGGGGTTTTCTGCTCGGCGTCGTCGAGACCTTCGGCATGCACTTCACCAGCCCGTCGCTGAAGATGGTGCTGTCCTACGGCGTATTGATCGCGGTGCTGCTCGCGCGACCGAAAGGACTGTTCGCGCGATGACGCTGCGCAACGCCTTCGGGGTGCTGCTCGCCGGCGGCCTCGCGCTCGCGATGCTTCCCTGGCTGCTGTCGGACTTCCTGCTCGCGCTCGCGCTCTCGTGCCTCATGTACGCGGGGCTCGCGGTGAGCTGGTCCATGTTCTGCGGCGCGACCAACTATCTGTCGCTCGCCACCGCCGCGTTCTTCGGGCTCGGGGCCTACGTCACCGCGTGGGGCGCGGGCGCGCTGCCCTACGGCCTTTCGGTGCTCGCCGGCGGGCTGGTGGCGGCGGGCTTCGCGGCGCTGGTCGGCGCGGCGGTGCTGCACCTGCGCGGGGCGTACTTCGCCGTGATCACCTTCGGCCTCGGCGAGCTGGTGCGCCACTCCATCACCTATTACGAGAAGGCCTACGAGGGTACGGTGGGCCGCATCATCGCCGAGGCGCCGGAATCGACCACCGTGTACTGGATGGTGCTCCTCGTCTCCACGGCCGCGGTGGCGACGGCGCTGGCGGTGCGCGCGAGCCGCCTCGGCCTCGCGCTGCGCGGCATCGGCTCCGACGAGGAGCGCGCGCAGACGCTCGGCGTGAACGCACGCCGCAGCAAGATTCTCGCCTTTGCGCTCTCGGCGTTCTTTGCCGGGGCCCTGGGCGCGGCGATGGCGGTGCGCTGGACCTACATCGATCCGCCCACGGTGTTCAACCCGTTCATCGGCTTCCAGACCGTGCTGATCGCGATGGTCGGCGGCGCGCAGACCATCCTCGGGCCGATCGTCTCGGCGGTGGTGTTCAGCCTGCTCACCGAGTTTCTGCGGCTGCAGTTCCCGTACCTGTTCCTCGTCATCCTGGGGCTGCTGCTCATCCTGCTGGTGCTCTACCTGCCCGGCGGCATCGCGTCGCTCTTCGTGCGCTGGCGCTGGAGGCGCGGCAATGCGTGAGGCGCTGCTTTCGGCGCGCGGCATCACGGTGCGCTTCGGCGGCCTGGTGGCGGTCGACGGCGTGGATCTCGACGTGCGCGCGGGCGAGCTGGTGGGCATCATCGGCCCGAACGGCGCGGGCAAGACCACGTTCTTCCACACGCTTTCGGGCGTCCTCGCGCCGAGCGCGGGGCAGGTGGTGGTCGCGGGCGACGACCTGACGGGCAAGGCGCCGCACGCTTTTGCCGCGCACGGCGTGGCGCGCACCTTCCAGACGCCGCGCGTGTTCAAGGAGATACCGGCGGTCGAGAACGTGCGCTTCGGGCTGGAGTTCGCCGGCCGCACGCGGCACCATGCGCACGATGCGTTCGACGAAGCCGAAACGATCCTCGATTTCCTCGGATTGTCAGACGCCGCGGCGGTGCCGGCGGGCGGGCTCACGCCCGCGCGCCAGCGCCTGCTCGAGATCGGCATGGCGCTCGGCGCGCGCCCGCGCGTGCTGCTGCTCGACGAAGTCGCCGCCGGCCTCACGCACGCGGAAGTGGAGCTCACGGCCCAGCTCATCCGCCGCGTGCGCGACGAGCTGGGGCTCGCGGTCATCTGGATCGAGCATGCGGTGCACGTGCTCATGAGCTACGTGGAGCGCGTGGCGGTGCTGCACCAGGGCGCGAAGATCGCCGACGGCGACCCGCGCGCCGTGGCCAAGACCCCGGCCGTCGTGGAGGCCTACCTGGGCGAAGAGGTCGCGGCATGAGCGGCGGCCTGTCCATCAAGGGGCTCTCGGCCGGCTACGGCCCGATCCGCGTCCTGCAGAACGTCGACCTGGAAGCGCCCGCGGGCGAGATCACCGTGGTGGTCGGCCCGAACGGCGCCGGCAAGACCACGCTCCTCAAGGCGGTCTCGGGCCTCATTCCGCGCGAAGGCGAGGTCGTCTTCGAAGGCGAAGCCCTGCCGGCGCAGCCCGCGATCATCGTGCGGCGCGGCCTGGCGCAGGTGGCCGAAGGCCGGCAGCTCTTTCCGCAGATGACGGTGCGCGAGAACCTCGAGCTCGGCGGGTACCTGCTGCCGCGCGGCGAGCGCGCCGCGCGCCTCGAGCGCGTGTTCGACTTCTTCCCCAAGCTCGCCGAGCGCCGCGAGCAGCTCGCCGGCACCATGTCGGGCGGCGAGCAGCAGATGCTCGCCGTGGGGCGCGCGCTGATGGGCAAGCCGAAGCTCCTGATGCTGGACGAGCCCTCGCTCGGCCTCGCGCCGAAGATGATCGACGAGCTGCTCGGCATCGTGCGCCGGATACGGGATGACGGCGTGACGATCCTGCTGGTCGAGCAGAACATCGCCAAGGCGCTGGCGATCGCCGAGGGCGCTTACGTGATCGAGCGCGGCGCCGTGGTGATGAAGGGCCAGGCGGGCAAGCTCCTCAAGTCGGAGCGCCTGCGCGCGGCCTACCTCGGCGCCGACACCAAACCCGGAACATTGACCTGGAAGGGAGGCCTCTTCATGGCCGAGAAGCAGACCACTGCGGTGACCATCGCCGCCGAGAATGCCTGGAAGGGCAAAGTCTTCACCGGCCGCTGGCAGATGGCGAAAGGCGGCACGCGCGAGGTGTTCGAGCCGGCGACCGGCAAGGTGCTGACCGAAGTGGGCTTTGCCGACGCCGAGGACGTCGCGGATGCGGCGAAGACCGCCGCGGCGGCGCAGGAGGAATGGGCCAATACGCCCGCCGACCAGCGCGCCGCCGTGCTGCGGCGCGCGGCGCAGCTGCTGGAGGCGCACGCGGAGACGCTGCGCCCCTGGATCGTGCGCGAGACGGGCTCGATCCCGCCGAAGGCGGATTTCGAGCTGCACATGGTCACCGGCATCCTGCTCGAGGCGGCGGCGATCGCGACCCAGCCGCCCGGCATGATGCTGCCCTCGGGTCCCAAGCGCATGAGCTTCGCGCGCCGCGTGCCGCACGGCGTGGTCGGCGTGATCTCGCCGTTCAACGCGCCGCTCATTCTCTCGAGCCGCGCGGTGGCGCCAGCGCTCGCGCTCGGCAACGCGGTGGTGCTGAAGCCCGATCCGAGCACGCCGGTGACGGGCGGCTTCATCCTGGCGCGCCTGTTTGAGGCGGCGGGCCTGCCCGCGGGCCTGCTGCACGTACTGCCGGGCGACGCCACGGTAGGCGAAGCGATGATCCGCGACCCGAACATCGCCATGATCTCGTTTACCGGCTCCACCGCGGCGGGCAAGCGCGTGGGCGAGCTGGCCAGTAAGCACCTGAAGCGCGTGACGCTCGAGCTCGGCGGCAAGAATTCGACCATCGTGCTGGATGATGCGGATCTCGACGTGGCGGCCTCGAGTGCTGCGTGGGGCGCCTACCTGCACCAGGGCCAGATCTGCATGGCCACGGGCACCGTGCTCGCGCAGCGCAGTATCGCGCGCGACCTCACCGAGCGGCTGGTGGCCAAGGCGAA
>JBFFZT010000205.1:0-4541 GCA_041568535.1 Burkholderiales bacterium
CATCGTGCCGCTGGACAAGCTCGGGCTCGAGGACGCCGCGCTGGATCTGCTCAAGCGCATGATCGCGCGGCCCGAGGGCATCATCATGGTGACCGGCCCCACCGGCAGCGGCAAGACCACCACGCTGTACTCGATCCTCAACCACATCAATTCCGATGGCGTCAACATCATGACACTGGAGGATCCGGTCGAGTACCCGATGACGCTGATCCGCCAGACCTCGGTGTCGGAAGCCGCCAAGCTCGACTTCGGCAACGGCGTACGCGCCCTCATGCGCCAGGACCCTGACGTGATCCTGGTGGGCGAGGTCCGCGACAAGGACACGGCGGAGATGGCGTTCCGTGCCGCGATGACGGGCCACCAGGTGTATTCCACGCTGCACACCAATTCGGCCGTGGGCGCGATCCCGCGCCTCCTGGACATCGGTATCGTGCCCGACGTCATGTCGGGAAACATCATCGGCGTCGTCGCGCAGCGCCTGGTAAGGAAGCTGTGCCGCACCTGCCGCCAGTCCTATGACCCGGAAGTGCGCGAGCGGCGCGTACTCGGCATGACGCCGGCGGAGCCGGCGACGCTGTACCGCGCGGTGGGCTGCGAGCAGTGCGACTACCAGGGCTATCGCGGGCGCCAGTCGATCCTCGAGATCCTCAAGATAGACGGTGGGCTGGATGAGCTGATCGCGCGGCGCGCCACCGCGCGCGAGATCCTCACCGCGGCGCGCGCCAAGGGGTTCAGGACGCTCGCCGACGACGGCGTGCGCATGGTGCGCGCCGGCCTCACCAGCCTGGACGAGCTGATGCGCGTCGTCGACCTCACGGATCGCATGGCTTAGCGCGGGCCGCCAGCCCGCCCGCCGCGCCGGCATGCCCCTGTACACCTACAAAGCCATAGACGCCCAGGGCAAGAGCGTGATCGGCCGCACCGAGGCGGTCAACCCGTTCGACCTCGAGCAGCGCCTGGTGCGAATGGGCCTGGACCTGGTCTACGGGGCGCCGACCAGCCAGACTGCGAAACTCATCGGCGGCGCGCGCATCTCGCGCCAGGACCTGATCAATTTCTGCTTCCACCTGGAGCAGCTGGCCGGCGCCGGCGTGCCGGTGGTGGAAGGCCTCGTCGACCTGCGCGAAAGCATCGAGAACCGGCGCTTTCGCGAGGTGATCTCCGGGCTGCTGGAGTCCATCGAAGGCGGCAAGAACCTGTCGCAGGCGCTCGCCGAGTTCCCCGAGGTGTTCAGCAAGGTGTTCGTCAGCCTGGTGCGCTCGGGCGAGCAGACCGGGCGGCTGGCCGAGGTGCTGAAGAGCCTCAGCGATTCGCTGAAATGGGAGGATGAGCTCGCCGCGCAGACCAAGAAGATCATCATGTACCCGGCCTTCGTCGGCTCGATCGTGCTGCTGGTGACCTTCTTTCTCATGATCTACCTGGTGCCGCAGATGACCGGGTTCATCCGCAACATGGGCCAGGAGATTCCGCTGCAGACGCAGCTGCTCATCGCGGTGTCGAACTTCTGCGTCGACTACTGGTGGGTGGTGCTCGCGGCGCCCTTCGTGCTCTGGTTCGGCATCAAGTTCGCCGCGCGCGCCAACCCGGCGGTGGCCTACGCGCTCGACCGCTACAAGATCACCATGCCGCTCATCGGGCCGATCCTGAAGAAGATCATCCTGTCGCGCTTCGCCTCGAGCTTCGCCATGATGTACTCCTCGGGCATCACGGTGCTCGACGCCATCCGCAGCTGCGAGGAGATCGTCGGCAACCGTCCGATCGAGTACGCGCTGCGCGGCGCCGGCCAGCAGATCGCCGAGGGCAAGAACCTCACGGTCGCTTTCCAGGACGCGGGCCTGTTTCCGCCGCTCGTCATCCGCATGCTGCGCATCGGGGAGAACACCGGCGCGCTCGATACGGCGCTGCTCAACGTGAGCTACTTCTACAACCGCGAGGTGCGCGAGTCGATCGGCAAGCTGCAGGCGATGATCGAGCCGGCGCTGACGGTGGTGCTGGGCTTGATACTCGGCTGGGTCATGCTGTCGGTACTCGGGCCGGTTTACGACACGATCAGCAAGATGAAGTTCTGACATGAAGCGCCTGATCTACTTCACGGCTGATGACCATAGCGTGTACGCATGGTCCCGCGGGCGACTCGCCCTGGAAGCAAAGTTTCCGGGCGACGATCTTGGCGTCACCGCGTTTCGCGAGTATCTGGCGGGCCACCGCGGCGCCCTGTTCTACGCCGTGGCCGACCTCGCGGGCGAAGACTTCCACGAAGAGCTGATCCCCTACCTGCGCGGCGGCGATCGCGAGCTGGTGGTGCAGCGGCGCCTGGCGCAGCGCTACCGCGACACGCGTCTCGCCACGGCGCTGTCGCTCGGACAGGTGCGCGGCGAGCGTCGCAACGAACGGCTGCTGCTCACCTCGTTCACCAACACGCAGCGCCTGACGCCCTGGCTCGACGCGCTGGCCGAGTCCGACGCCAAGCTCGCAGACATGTTCTCGGTGCCGCTGATCGCGCCCGCCCTTGCCGCGCGCCTGGGGGTCGGCAGCGGACGCTGCTTCGTGGTGACGGCGAACAGCGCCGGCCTGCGCCAGTGCTATATCGACGGCGGACGGCTGCGCTTCGCGCGCCTGGAGCGGACGGTCGACATGACGCCGGAGGCGCTCGCGGCCTTCGTGCGCTCGGAGACCGGGCGCCTCGCGCAGTACCTGTCGACGCTGCGCGTGCTGCCGCGCGAGGGTCCGCCGATCCAGGTTATCGTGGTTGCGCCGCCGGGCCAGCGCGCCGCCTTCGAACGCACCCTGGTGTCCGACACGCGCCTGTCCTTCCTGACGATGGACCAGAGCGAGGCCGTGCGGCGCGCTGGCGTGAAGGCCGCGCCGCCGGCGATGGGCGCCGAGCAGATCTATCTGCACCTCGCGGTGCGCCGGCCGCCGCGCGAGCAGTTCGCGCGGCGCGAAGACCGGCGCAGCTACGTGCTGTGGCAGCTGCGCCGCGGCTTGCTCGCTGCTGGCGCGCTCGGTTTCGCTGGCTGCGCGCTCTACGCCGGCGCGAGCTGGCTCGATGTGGTGAGCACGCGCAGCGAAGTCGGCAGCGTGCAGGTCGAGACGCGCACCACGCAGCACGAGTACGAGCGCATCACCTCCGCCTTTCCCGTCACGCAGACTACGACCGACAACCTGCGCGCGACGGTGGTGGAGTTTACCGCCATCGCGCAGCAGACCGCGCCGCCGGAGCGCGCGCTCGTGTACCTGTCGAAAGTGCTGGAGGATTTCCCGCTCATCGAGCTCGATATGCTGCAGTGGCGCGTCGCGACGGCGGGCGCGCGCGGCGCGCGCGCCGCGGCAGCGAGTGCCGCGCCCACCGCCGCGGCGGCCGACGACGCGGCGCGCACGGCGACCGAGATCCTGGAGATTTCGGGCCGCGTCGGCATCATGCGGCGCTCGGATTACCGTGCCATCACTGCCGAAGTGCAGCGCTTCGCCGACGCGCTGCGCGTCGACCCCGCATTCCAGGTACAGCGCACGCAGCTGCCGTTCGACGTGACCTCGGAAGGCACGCTGTCCGGGGACATCGGCACCGCCGCGGACACCGGCGAGGCGCCGCGTTTCACCATCGTGCTGGCGCGGAGCATCCGATGAACTTCTCCGCGCGCGAATTGCGGCAGCTGGCCCTGCCCCTGCTGGCGTGTGCCGTGCTGCTCGCCGCGGGTGCGGCGCTCATCGCCTGGACCGAGGGCAAGCGCGTTGCCGAGGAGCGAGCGCTCACCGCGGCGCGCGCCGAGCGCTCCCAGGCCAAGGAGCGCCTGATGCGCATCGCCGAGGAAGAAAGGGAAGTGAAGGAGAAGCTCGAGATCTACCGGCAGCTGAAGGCCATCGGCATTCTCGGCGAGGAGCAGCGGCTGGAATGGGCCGACGCCATGGCGCGCATCCGCGCCCAGCGCGAGCTGCCGGACCTGCGCTACCGCGTCGAGCGCCAGGTGGCGCTGAAGACCGTCCCGGGCAAGCCGGCCAACGTCGAGTTCTACGCCAGCACCATGCACGTCATGCTCGCCCTGCTGCACGAGGGCGACCTGCTGCATTTCCTCGGCGATCTGCGCGCTTCCGGCAATGCCTACTATGCAGTGCGCAGCTGCTCGATCACGCGCACCGGCCAGCTGGCGGTGGGCGCCGCGCTGTCGCCGCGCCTGCGCGCCGAGTGCGAGATCGACCTCATCACCATCCTCGACCGGGCGGCGAAGACATGAAGTACGCCGCTGCATGCCTGCTGCTTTGCCTTGCGCTCGCTCCAAGCCCGGCTAGAGCACAGGACCTCGGGCGGCTGTTCTTCACCCCGGAGCAGCGCGCCGCGCTCGATGCGCGGCGCAAGGCGCGCCTGCCGGACAAGCCGGCGGTGGTCGCCCCGTCGCCGACCACGCGCATCGACGGCAGCGTTACGCGCTCGAGCGGGAGGGCAACCCTGTGGATCGACGGCGCCGCCGTGCCGGATGGCACGGAGCCCGATGGCTTGCGCGTTCGCCGCGGCGGCGATGCCAGCCGTATCACCGTGATCGTCG
>JBFFZT010000206.1:0-4529 GCA_041568535.1 Burkholderiales bacterium
CGCGTCGAGCTGCTTTTCCGGCACCACCACTTCGATCTTCACCTTGGGCAGGAAGTCGACCACGTACTCCGCGCCGCGGTAGAGCTCGGTGTGGCCCTTCTGGCGGCCGAAGCCCTTCACTTCCGTGACGGTGAGGCCGGTCACGCCGACCTCGGAGAGCGCCTCGCGCACCTCGTCCAGCTTGAACGGCTTCACGATGGCTTCGATCTTCTTCATGCCTGTTCCTCCCGGGATGCGGCCCCCATTATAGCGACAGCTACGCTTTGTCCGACAGGCCGGCCTCGTCGCGATAGCGCGAGGTGATCGGGTAGCGCCAGTCCTTGCCGAAGCCGCGCAGCGTGAGGCGCACGCCGGGCGGCGCCTGGCGGCGCTTGTACTCGCTGCGCCGGATCAGGCCCACCACGCGGCGCACGTCCGCGGGCGCGAAGCCCATGCCGACGATCTCCTGCGGCGAGCGGTTCTGCTCCATGTAGGCCTCGACGATGCCGTCGAGCACCTCGTAGGGCGGCAGGCTGTCCTGGTCGGTCTGGTTCGCGCGCAGCTCGGCCGAGGGCGCGCGGGTGATGATGTTCTCGGGGATCACTTCGCCGATCGAGTTGCGGTAGCGCGCCAGGCGCCAGACCAGCGTCTTCGACAAATCCTTGATCACGGCGAAGCCGCCGGCCATGTCGCCGTACAGGGTCGAGTAGCCGACCGCCATCTCCGACTTGTTGCCCGTGGTGAGCACGATCGAGCCGAACTTGTTGGACAGGGCCATGAGCAGCGTGCCGCGCACCCGCGCCTGCAGGTTCTCCTCGGCCAGGTCCTCGGCGCGGCCCGCGAACAGCGGCGCGAGCGAGGCGCGGAAGGCGTCGAACGCCGGGCCGATGGGGATCGTGTCGTAGCGCACGCCCAGGCGGCGCGCCATCTCGGCGGCGTCGTCGAGGCTCATGCGCGCGGTGTACTGCGAGGGCATCATGATCGCGTGCACGCGCGCGGCGCCGAGCGCGTCGCAGGCCACGGCGAGCGTGAGCGCCGAGTCGACGCCGCCCGACAGGCCGAGCACGGCGCCGGGGAAGCCGTTCTTGCCCACGTAGTCGCGCGTGCCGAGCACCAGCGCCTGGTAGAGCTCGGCTTCCAGCGGCGGCTCGGCCGCCACCTCGCCGGGCACCGGCACGGCGCCGTCGAACTCGAACAGCGCCAGCGCTTCCTCGAAGAACGGCGCCTGGCGCACCACCTTGCCGCGCGCGTCGAGCACGCACGAGGCGCCGTCGAAGACGAGCTCGTCCTGCCCGCCGACGAGGTTCGCGGCAACCACCGGCATCGCGGTGTCGCGGATCCAGCCGCGGAACACCTCGTGGCGCGTCGATTGCTTGCGCTTGTGGTAGGGCGAGGCGTGGATCGACAGCATCGCCTGGGCGCCGGCCGCCTTGGCCGCCGCGGGCACGCGCGAAAACCACACGTCCTCGCAGATGGCGAGGCCGAAGCGCGCGCCCTTCAGCTCGACGATGCAGGGCTCGGCGCCGGCGTCGAAGGTGCGCTTCTCGTCGAACACGTCGTAGTTGGGCAGCTCGCGCTTTCTCGCCACCGCGGCGATGCGCCCATCGCGGATCAGCGCCGCGGCGTTGTAGCGCTTGCCGCCGGCGGCGAGCTCCGGAAACCCGACCACCAGCGGAACGCCGCGCACGCGCGCGGCGAGCCCCTCCAGCTCGCGCCGGCAGTCGGCGAGAAAGCCCGCGCGCAGCACCAGATCCTCGGCCGGATACCCGCACAGCGACATCTCGGGCGTCAGCACCAAGTCGGCGCCGGCCGCGCGCGCGCGCTCCGTGTACTCCAGAATGCGCGCGGCGTTGCCGGAAA
Source organism: Burkholderiales bacterium (assembly GCA_041568535.1). Lineage (GTDB taxonomy): Bacteria > Pseudomonadota > Gammaproteobacteria > Burkholderiales > SG8-39 > JAABQT01. The sequence continues at coordinate 1,840 of JBFFZT010000206.1, forward strand.
GGTCGCCCACGGTGCAGTTGATCTGCGCCGCGGCGATCAGGATGCGGTCGGACATCGCGAGGATTCTATAATGAGCGCATGGCCACGACCGGTTCGCTGCGCGCGCGGCTTTGGTTCGGCGCCGGCCGGGCGCTGACGCGCCTGCGCTGGCCGGCGCGCGCGCTCGGCGCGTTTCGCGGCGCCGTCGCCGCCGACCCGCGGCATGCGCAGGCCTGGAGCAGCATCGGCATCCTGCTTGCGGCGCGCGGCGAGAACGAGGCGGCGATCGCCGCGTTCGAGCGCGCGCTGGCGCTCGAGCCGCGGGATGCGCGCGCGCACTTCAACATCGGCTTCCTGCTGCAGCGCCTGAACCGGCACGCGGCGGCCGTCGACCGTTTCAAGCAGGCGCTCGCCATCGATCCGGGCATCGAGCGCGCGCGGCGGGGCCTCGAGGCCTCGCGCGCCGAGCTCGAGACGTAGCGCGCATTGGAACGCCTGCGCGTCGCCGATTCGCTCGCCGGGGTGCCCGCGGCGCAGTGGAACGCGCTCGCCGGCGCGCACCCGTTCCTGCGCCACGAGTTCCTCGATGCGCTCACCGAAAGCGGCTGCGCCTGCGCGCGGCGCGGCTGGCAGCCGCAGTTCCTGCTGCTCGAGCGCGCGGGCGTGCTGGCGGGCGCGATGCCGCTGTACGTCAAGTCGCACTCGCGCGGCGAGTACGTGTTCGACTGGGCGTGGGCCGATGCCTACGCGCAGCACAACCTCGAGTACTACCCGAAGCTCGTGAGCGCGGTGCCGTTCACGCCGGTGAGCGGGCCGCGCCTGCTCGCCGCCGACGCGGCGGCGCGCGCCGCGCTCGCCGCCGCCGCGCTCGCCGCGGCGCGCGACTTCTCGTCTCTGCACGTGCTGTTCGCCCCCGAGGGCGAGGCGCGCGAGCTGCAGGCCGCGGGCATGATGCTGCGGCGCACGGTGCAGTTCCACTGGCAGAACGAGGGTTACGCCGATTTCGAGGCGTTCCTTTCGCGCCTGTCGCACCGGCGCCGCAAGACCATCCGCCAGGAACGCCGCCGCGTGCGCGACGCGGGCGTCGAGTTGCGCTGGCTGCGCGGCGCCGAGATCGGCGAGCGCGAGTGGGTGTTCTTTCACCGCTGCTACGCCAACACCTACGCGCTGCACGGCATGCCGCCGTACCTCAACCAGGAGTTCTTCCTGCGCGTCGGCGCGGCCATGCCGGAGAACTTCCTCCTTGTGCTCGCCGAGCGGCGCGGCACGCCGATCGCGGCGGCGCTCGACGTGGTGGCGGGCGACGCGATCTACGGCCGCTACTGGGGCGCGGTGGAGCACGTGCCGCTGCTGCACTTCGAGGCCTGCTACTACCAGGCGATCGAGTACGCCATCGCCCACGGCCTGGCGCGCTTCGAAGGCGGCGCGCAGGGCGAGCACAAGCTGTTCCGGGGGCTGCTGCCGGTCGAGTCGCTCTCGGCGCACTGGCTGGCGCACCCGCGCTTTGCGCGCGCCGTGGAGGACTACCTCGAGCGCGAGGCGCGCGGCATCGCGCGCTATGTGAACGAGCTGAACGAGCACACGCCCTTCAAAGTATGATTCCCGGCAAAGGAGGAGCAACCATGAGGCTCAAGGACAAGGTCGCGATCGTCACCGGCGGCGGCTCGGGCTTTGGCGCCGGCATCGCCGAGCGCTTCGCCCAGGAGGGCGCCAAGGTGGTGGTCAACGACATCAACGCCGAGGGCGGCGCGCGCGTCGCGAAGAAGGTGGGCGGTGAGTTCGTGCAGGCCGACGTGGCCAAGGGCGCGGACTGGGCCAAGCTGGTGCAGGCGGCCACCGCGAAGTTCGGCCGGCTCGACATCGTGGTCAACAACGCCGGCTGGACCCACCGCCGCAAGCCCTACGTCGAAGTGACCGAGGCCGAGTTCGACAAGGTCTACGCCATCAACGTGAAGAGCATCTACCTCTCGGCGCTGCACGCGCTGCCGGTGATGAAGAAGCAGGGCGGCGGCTGCTTCGTCAACATCGCCTCCACCGCGGGGCTGCGCCCGCGCCCGGGGCTCACCGTCTACAACAGCTCCAAGGGCGCCGTGATCCTGATGTCGAAGTCGATGGCCGCCGAGTTCGGCCCCGACAAGGTGCGCGTGAACTGCGTCAATCCCGTCTTCAGCCCTGAGACGGCGCTATCGGCGGATTTCGCCGGCGGCGCGGTCACCGAGGAGGCGAAGAAGGCGTTCCTGGCGACGATTCCGCTCGGGCGCTTTTCCACCCCGCTCGACGTGGCGAACGCGTGCCTGTATCTCGCCTCGGACGAGGCGTCGATGATCTCGGGAAGCTGTATCGAGGTGGACGGGGCGCGCTGCGTCTAGGAACCACGACGCGCTGCAGCGCAGATCAGGCCTGCGCAGCAGCGCCTCACGTTCAGAAAGTGCGCTAGGCCCGCTTCATGCCGCCCAGTAGCGCGGCAACCTGCGGCTGCCGGCGCTTGGCGCGCTGCGGCTCTTCGGCTTTCGGACTCGAGTCCTCCGCACGCGGCGCCGGCTCGTAAGGCTTGCTGAAGATCGGATCGCCGATCGGGCGCGGTGCCCTCGATTCGCGCGCCTGCAACCGCGGCGCTTCCTCGCGGCGCGGTCCGCGGCGCCCTTCGCGGCTGCCGTTGCGGCTCACGAGCGTCGCCACCGTGCCGCCGTCGGGCTGGAACCCCGGCACCA
>JBFFZT010000207.1:0-4472 GCA_041568535.1 Burkholderiales bacterium
ACCTCTGTGGGCGGCCGAGCGGCTGGACAACGAGCTGGTAATCGCGCGCGCGCTCGCGCGCGGCGTGATCGTCGACGGCCTCAGGTTCCAGAGCGTCGATTCGAACTGGGTGAAGCCGAGCCGCTCGCTCACCGGGTATCCCTACGTCGGCTACGCCGCCGACCCGGAGAAGCCGCCGGTATTGCTGCGCGCCGAAGCCCTCGAGCACCTGCTTGCCGTGGTGCGGCAGGCGGCGGTGCCGTCGCGCCAGATCCTCGGCGACGAGTTCGTGCTGCGGGAGGATTTCCGCGCCTGGATCCGCGCGACGCGGCAGATGCTGCCCGCGTTCTGGTTCAGCGACCAGGAACGCCGCGTTGCGGTCTGAGCGGCGGCGCTTCCTCGAAGCAGCTGCGGTCTCCGGCCTCGCGGCCCTTGCGCCTTCCGGCGCGCTAGGCGACTCGAGGAAGAGGGTCGTCAACGACGTCTCGCAACTCAACGCCATCGAGGTCGCCGACGAGCGCCGGCCGCGGACGGCCGAGCAGGTGCGGGCGGCGCTGCGCAAGTGGGCGGGCGCCGTCTCCGTCGGTGGCGGGCGCTACAGCATGGGCGGGCAGATCGCGGCGCCCGGCTCGCTGCACCTCGACATGCGCGCGATGAACCAGATCGTGTCGCTGGACGCGCGGCAGCGCGTGGTTCGCGCGCAGGCCGGCATGACCTGGCGCGACCTGCAGGAGGCGATCGATCCGCACGACCTCTCCGTGCGCATCATGCAGAGCTACAGCAATTTCACGCTCGGCGGATCGGTCTCGGTGAACTGCCACGGGCGGTATGTCGGCAAAGGCCCGCTGGTGAACTCCGCGCGCGCGGTGCAGCTGGCGACAGCCGATGGGCAGATCCTCGAGCTGACGCGGGAGCGCGACGCGGAGCTGTTCCATGCGGCGTTCGGCGGGTACGGGGGCCTTGGCGTGGTGACCGAGGTCGAGCTGGATCTCGACCTCAACACCCGGATCGAGCGCGTGGTGCACCAAGTGGCGCTGGAGCGGTATCCGGACTACTTCGCGCGAGAGGTCGCAGCCGATGCGCGTGTCGTCCTGCACAACGCGGATCTCGCGCCGCCCGACTTCGACCAGCCCACGACGATCAGCTGGCTGAAGACCGACAAGGCGCCGACGCGGCCCGAGCGGCTGGTGCCGCGCGGCCTCGACTACACGCTGGAGAAGAACGCGATCTGGGCGATCACCGAGCTGCCGGGCGGCGCCTGGGTGAGGGACGCCGTGCTCGATCGCACGGTCCTGAGCAAACCGGAGATCGTCTGGCGCAACCGCGAGGCGAGCCTCGATACGGCCTCGCTCGAGCCGCGCACCCGGCGCTTCTCGACCTACCTGCTGCAGGAGTACTTCATCCCGGTGGCGAATTTCCTGCCCTTCGCGCAGGCGATGGCGCGCATCCTGAAGGCCCGCGACGTCGAGGCGCTCAACGTCTCGATCCGGCACTCGCCTGCGGACTCGACCTCGCTGCTGTCCTGGGCGCCGCAGGAGGTGTTCTCGTTCGTCCTTTACTACAAGCAGCGCCGCCGCGAGCAGGCAAGCCGCGAGGCCGCGATCTGGACGCGGGAGCTCGTCGCGGCGGCCCTGGCCAACGGCGGTCGCTACTACCTGCCATACCGCCTGGATGCGACACGAGCCCAGTTCAGGCAGGCCTATCCGGAGTGGCGCGCGTTCGCCGCGCTCAAGAAGCGCGTCGATCCCGCGGGGCGCTTCAGGAACCTGCTTTGGAACAAGTATCTCGCGTAGACGCGGGTCAGTAGGTGCCGCGAAAGGCGTCCTGGCCCGCCCGGTAGTTCACGTTCGTCACGGCGTGGTTGCGATTGACCAGCGGCCGCGCGTACAGCGGGTGCTTCATGCTGCGCACCTCGTGCTCGATCTGAAACAGCGGCTCGAGCGATTCCGGATCGACGATCTGCTGAAAGCGCCACTCGTGCGCGTCGGCCTCCATCGTGATGAGGCCGCGTTCCCGCAGCCACGCGTAGGGACCCGAGAAATCGGCGATGTAGACCTGCACGTGGTGCCCGTCGTACGCCGCGAGCGGGTCGCTCGTCTCCGTGAACAGCAGGCGCTGCTCGCGCCCCACGCGCACCGTGGCGCGGCCGCCCTCGGCGCTCGCCGGTGCCTTCATCACCTCGGTGTAGAAACGGGCGATGCCGTCGGCCGTGCCGGGCGGCACGTCGAAATCGACGTACGCGAGGCCGAGCTCGGTACGCCCGAACTCCGCGCCGGGCGCGTGGCAGCGAATGCGGTTGCCCCAGGGGCAGGTCGCCACGACACACCCGTCGTGCTCGCGCCAGGAAAACTTCGTCGCCGCCTCGGGCACCACGCGCTTCATCTCGGCGCCGGCGAACTCGAGCCGCTGCTTCAGCGCTTCAAGGTCCGGCACCACGAAGCCCGCGCACCCGCGCAGCACCTGCGCGCGCGGCTGTGCGCCGCGGCTCGGCAGGTGCACCTGCGTGCGGCCGAAGTTGACCCACATGTTGGTGAACCCGGTGAAGATGTACGGATCACGCGTGCCGCCCAGTCCCACGACGTAGAACAGCGTCGCCAGCCGCTGGTCGGGAATCGTCACGTTGAAGTGCTCGAGCAGGACGATGTTGCCCACGTCCTGCGTCGTACGGTCGAACTGCGCCTCGGGTTGCGCTGGGGCGTTCACCCTGCCAGTGTAGTACAGCGGCCGATCAGGGCTTGTGCTGCGCGCACACCGCGCAGCCCGGATCCTTCTTCACCTTGACGCTGCGCAGCTCCGAGAGCTTCGCGTCGATGAGCGTCAGTTGCCCGAGCGGCGTCGTGCCCGCCTCGGCCAGCAGCTTCACCGCCTCGAGCGCCTGCAGCGCGCCGATGGTCCCGGTCAGGGGCGCGAGCACGCCCATCACCGAGCACTGCACGTCCTCGACTTCGCCTTCTTCGGGGAACAGGCAGGCGTAGCAGGGCGCGTCCTTCTTGCGCAGGTCGAACACCATGAGCTGGCCGTCGAAACGGATCGCCGCGCCGGACACGAGCGGCCGCGAGAACTTCACGCAGGCGCGGTTGAGCGCGTGGCGCGTGGCGAAGTTGTCCGAGCAGTCGAGCACCACGTCCGCCGCCGCCACCAGGCGCTCGGCTTCGGCGCCGGTGACGCGCGCATCGAGCGGCACGATCTCCACCTCGGGATTCATGGCGGCGAGGGCTTTGCGCGCCTCGTCGACCTTGCGCGCGCCGACCGAGTCCGTGCGGTAGAGAATCTGGCGCTGCAAGTTGGTGAGGTCGACCGCGTCGGCGTCGGCGAGGGTCAGCCGCCCGACGCCGCTCGCCGCGAGGTACAGCGCCGCGGGGCAGCCCAGGCCGCCCGCGCCGACCACCAGCGCCGCCGCGGCCCGCAGCCTTTCCTGCCCCTCGACGCCGAACTCTTCGAGCAGGATGTGGCGGGAGTAGCGGAGGAGCTGCTGGTCGTTCAGCTGCCGGACTTGTTCTCGGCGACGGTCTTGGCGGGCTGGCCCAGCACCGGCTTGCCCTGCAGGTAGTTCAGGGCCTGCGCCAGCTGGAAGTCGTCCTTCGAGCCGAGCTCGGTCGGCTTGGGCAGCTCGCTTCCGGACAGCGCCGGGGAGACGCGCGGCGCCCCCTTGGCCTTGTCGGCCTGGGCCTCGCGATCGTTCTCCAGGTGGCGCTCGAGGTCGGACTCGCGCAGGCGCGCCGCGGCGCTCGCGCCCGGCTCCTCGCAGATGATGTCGGGCGTGATGCCCTTGGCCTGGATCGAGCGCCCGTTCGGCGTGTAGTAGCGCGCCGTGGTGAGCTTGATGGCGGTCGAGTTGCCCAGCGGCATGATGGTCTGCACCGAGCCCTTGCCGAAGGTCTGCGTGCCGATGACCGTGGCGCGCTTGTGGTCCTGCAGCGCGCCGGCGACGATCTCGGAAGCTGAAGCCGAGCCGCCGTTCACCAGCACCACCATCGGCACGGTCTTGGCCGCCGCCGGCAGGCCCTTCAGCACGTCCTCGCGCATGCCGCGCAGGTAGTCGTCGGGGGTGGCGAAGAACTTCTTCTTCGCGTCCTCGGTGCGCCCGTCGGTGGACACGACGAGCGCCTTGTCGGGCAGGAACGCGGCCGAGATCGCCACCGCGCCGTAGAGCAGCCCGCCGGGATCGTTCCTCAGGTCGAGCACCAGGCCCTTCAGCGCGCCTTCCTGCTTGTACAGATTGGCGACGTGGCGCACCAGGTGCTCGGTGGTCGACTCCTGGAACTGCGACACGCGCACCCAGCCGTAGCCGGGCTCGATGATCTTCGATTTCACGCTCTGCACGCGGATCACCGCGCGCGTCAGCGTGACCACGATCGGCCGCGCCTCGCCCTTGCGCGAGATGGTGAGCGTGATCTTCGTGTTGGGCTTGCCGCGCATGCGCTTCACCGCGTCGGCGAGCGTCATGCCCTTCACCGGCGTGTCGTCGAGGCGGATGATGAGGTCGCCCGGCT
>JBFFZT010000208.1:0-4467 GCA_041568535.1 Burkholderiales bacterium
CCTTCGCCGGGTTCTCGACCTACCTCGGGCTGCAGGCGCTCGGCGCCGCCAATCCCTGGGTGCAGGTGCTGGCGGTGCTGCTGGTGGCGACGGGCTCGATGGCGATTCTCGGGGCGCTGATCGCGAAGTATCTCGTCATGCCGCTGAAATCCGCGCCGCCGCTCAACATCCTGCTGGTGACGCTGATGCTCGGCACGGTGCTGCGCGAGTGCGTGCGCCTGTTCTTCCCCGACGGCGCGAATCCGAAGCGTTTCCCGCGCCTGCTGCCCGACGACGCGATGGCGCTCGGCAGCTTCAACCTGCGCCTCGACAGCGTGCTGCTGTTTCTCGCCGGCCTGGCGGTGATCGTCGCCATCCACGTGCTCATCAACCGCACCAAGCTCGGGCTCGCGATCCGTGCGGTGGCGCAGGACGAGGAGACGGCGAAGACCATGGGCATCAACTTCACGCTCATCGTGCTGGTGACCTTCGCGGTCGGGTCGGCGGCGGCGGCGTTTGCGGGCGTGATGAACGGCCTGTACTACAGCGAGATCAACTTCGGCATGGGGTTGCTGCTCGGCGTGATCGGCTTCAGCTCGGCGATCGTCGGCGGCCTGGGCAACATCTACGGCGCGATCCTGGGCGGGTTTCTGTTCGCCGCGCTGCAGACCGTCGGCGCGGTGGCGCTGCCTTTCGCCAGCGCCTACAAGGACGTGTTCGCCTTCGCCGTGGTGATCGCGATCATGGCCTGGCGGCCGACCGGCCTGATCGCCGAGAAGACGAGCGAGCGCGTATGAGCGCGCCGCTCTGGCCGGGCGCGCTCGCCGCGGGTCTGGTGACCGCGCTCGCCATCGCCTTCATGTGGGCCGAGAGCGAGTGGGAGGTGGTGGCGGTGCTGGCGAGCGCCGCGGTGGGCGCGGTGCTGGCGCGACGCACCGGCTGGCTCGCGCCGGCGGCGCGCGCCTTCACCGAGCGCGAGCCCGCCATGCTGCGCCTCGGCATCGTGGGGCTGTTCGTGTTCGTCGGCTTCTTCCACGACGACCACTTTCCGCTGCTGATGGCGGGCACGGTGCTGGTCTATTTCCTCGTGTGCCTCGGGCTCACCATCCAGTTCGGCTACGCCGGCATGGTGAACTTCGCCGCCGCGGCGTTTCTCGGCGTCGGCTGCTACACCGCGGCGGTGCTGACCACGCACACCGCGATCCCGCACCTCCTGGTGCTCGCCATCGGCGGCGCGGTGGCGGCGCTGGTCGGCTCGATCCTGATCCTGCCGGTGCTGCGCACGCGCGGCCACTACTCGGCGGTGGTGACCATCGCCTTCGTGCTGCTGTTCAAGACGTTCCTCGAGGTGAACGACACGCTCGGCGGGCCGCAGGGCCTGAAGCTGCCCAGCATGCAGGTGCTGGGCTGGAAGTTCAACCAGAACTTCAGCGTGGCTGGCGTCGAGTTCTCGTTCTACGTGAGCTACGTGCTGGTGGCGCTGCTGCTGGTGATCCTCGCCTTCGCCGTCACGCGGCGCCTGGAGCGCTCGTGGATCGGCCTGAGCCTCGACGCGGTGCGCCTGGACGAGACCGCGGCGGCCTGCTTCGGCGTGCACATCGCGCGCTGGAAGATCGTCGCCTTCACGCTCGGCAACTTCATGGCCGGGGTCGCCGGCGCGCTCTACGCGCTGATGCTCGGCTTCATCGCGCCGACCAACTTCACCTTCGGCGATTCGCTCATCATGGTGTCGATCATCCTGCTCGGCGGCATCGGCAACCCCTGGGGCGCGGCGCTCGCGGCGGCCATCGTCGTGATGCTGCCCGAGAAGCTGCAGCTGATCCAGGAGTACCGGTTCCTGCTGTTCGCCGCGCTCGTGATCCTGGTGCTGCTGTACCGCCCGGGCGGGCTGTTGCCGCGGCGGCTGCGCGTCTACCTGCCGGGGTGGAGGCCGCGATGAACGCCCCGGTGCTCGCGCTCGAGGGCTTCAGCCGGCGCTTCGGCGGCCTGGTCGCGCTCGACCAGCTCGACATGCAGGTGGACGAGGGCGAGATCGTCGGCCTCATCGGCCCGAACGGCTCGGGCAAGACCACCTGCTTCAACGTGCTCACCGGCATCTACGAGGCGAGCGCGGGACGCGCGCGGTTTCTCGGCCGCGACATCACCAACCTGCCGGCGCAGGCGGTGTACGAGGCGGGCATCGCGCGCACCTTCCAGCGCTCGCGCCTGTGCCTGCCGCTGTCGATCGTCGACAACATCCTGCTTGGCAACCACAAGAACCTCGCGCGCGGGCTGTGGTTCAACCTGTTTCGCCGCGCCGCCTTCGCGCGCCAGTTCGAGCAGGCGTTCGACGAGGCGCGCGTGCTGGTGCGCGTGTTCGACGCGCCGCTCGCCGAGCGCATGTTCGAGGCGGTGGGCGCGCTGCCGATGATCGACCGGCGCCGCATCGAGATCTGCCGCGCGCTCATCAGCCGGCCGCGGCTGCTGCTGCTCGACGAGCCCTCGGCCGGCATGACCGAGGAGGAAACGCGCGAGCTGATGGACGATATCCTCGAGATCCGCGGGCGCATCGCCGGGCTCACCATCGTCATCATCGAGCACGAGATGGGCGTCATCGAGCGCATCACCGAGCGCTGCGTGGTGCTCAACTTCGGCAGGAAGATCGCCGAGGGCAGCTACCGCGAGGTGGCGGCCGACCGCCAGGTGCAGGAAGCCTACCTGGGGGTGGAATGAGCGCCGCGCGGGCCCTGGAAGTAAAAGGCGTGTACGCCGCCTACGACAAGGCCGACGTGCTCGAGGGCGTGACGCTCTCGGTGGCCCCCGGCAGCATCACCTGCCTGCTCGGCTCGAACGGCTCGGGCAAGACCACGCTGATCCGGGCGATCCTCGGCCTTACGCCGCCGCGCGCGGGCTCGATCCGCTTCGGCGACGTGGAGCTCGCCGGGCTGCCCACCCACAAGGTGATCGCCGCCGGCGTCGCCTGCATCCCCGAGGGGCGCAAGGTGTTTCCCAAGCTCACGGTGGAGGAGAACCTGCGCCTGGGGGCCTACCAGGAATCTTCGCCGGCGGTCGTGGCCGAGCGTCTGGCCCACGCCTACGACATCTTCCCGCGCCTCGCCGAGCGGCGCGCGCAGCTCGCCGGCACGATGTCGGGCGGCGAGCAGGCGATGGTGTCGATCGGCCGCGGCCTGATGAGCGCGCCGCGGCTATTGCTGGTCGACGAGCCCTCGCTGGGCCTGTCGCCGCTGCTGGTGAAGGAGAACTTCCAGATCATCCGCCGCATCAACGAGCAGGGCATCACGGTGTTCCTGGTCGAGCAGAACGTGCACCAGACGCTCACCATCGCGCACCACGGCTACGTGCTGCAGCAGGGCCGGGTGGTGGCCGCCGGCCGCGCCGAGGAGCTCGCGCGCGACGCGGCGGTGCACCAGGCCTATTTCGGCTGACCCTACCGCTTCGCGAACGGCGGCACCGGGTACACCGGCTTCGCCGTGGCTACCGCGGGCGGATAGACCACTTCCAGCCCATCCGGCAGCGTCTGCATGATCGAGAACTCGTTCTTGTACTGCTTGCCGGTCTCGTCGATCTGGTACTCGCCGCAGGCGGTGACGATCTTGCCCGAGAGCTTGAGCGCCGCTTCCTTCAGCTTCGCCGCGTCGAGCGAGCCCGCCGTCTTGATGATCTGCTCGGTGGTGACGCCCGCACCGTAGGCGAGGATGGTCTGGAAGTCGGCCGGGTACTGCGCGTTCGGGAACAAACGCTCGTACGCCGCCACCATCTGCGCGCGGTTCAGGCCGTGGGTCACCTTCCAGTTGATCTTCTCGTGCAGCAGCGTCTGGCTGAAGACGTAGTGCCCGTCCTTGCCCGATTGCTGCAGGAACTGCGGCTGCGAGGCGTAGACCAGGTACACCGCCTTGAAGTCCGCGTTGGTCTCGCGGATCTGGCGCGCGATGGTCATCTGGTCGCCTTCGTAGGCGGTCGGGTAGAACGCCTCCGCGCCGCTCGCCTTGGCTTTCTGGATCAGGATGTTGAAGTCCTTGGTGCCCTTGGCGAATTTCTCGTCCATCGTCACCTGCATGCCGAGCTCCTTGGCAAGGTCGATGGCGCCTTGCGTGAGCGCGGCCGGGAACGGCTCGTCGACGTAGGCAAAGGCGACCTTCTTCACGCCCATGCTGTGCAGCGCACGCACCGCCGGCTGGCCGAGGAGCGTGCCCGCGATCTGGGTGGCCGAGACGATGTACTTGTAGCCCTGCTTGTAGATCGAGTCGGCCGAGGCCGACCAGATCACCATGAACTTGTTGTTGGTTTCGGTGGTGTTCGCGGCGGCCGCGGTGAGCGTCGAGCCGAACGGCCCGAACACCAGGTCCACCTTCTCGTCCTTGATCAGCGTCTCGTACACGCGCGGGACCAGCTGCTTGTCGCTGCGGTCGTCGAGGATTACCAGCTCGACCTTGCGCTTGGCGCCGCCCACTTCGATGCCGCCGCGCTTGTTCACGTCGTCGACCCAGA
>JBFFZT010000209.1:0-4458 GCA_041568535.1 Burkholderiales bacterium
GAAGCGCAGCGCGGCGACGGGCTCCTGCGCCGTGCCGTCGCGCAGCACGCCATCCGCATCCCGCGCGAGGAAGCTCACGCGCGGCCGCATGGTGCGGTACAGGAACAGGACCACCGAGAGCAGGATGCCGGCGAGGATGCCGACGTCGAGATTCGGCGCGAGCAGCAGCGTGGCGGCGAAGGTGGCGGCGCCCGCGGCGCCGTCGTGCCGGTGGGCGCGCCAGGCGTGCGCGATGGCGCCGAAATTGATCAAGGCGAATACCGCCATCACGATGACCGCGGCGAGCACGGCGAGCGGCAGGTGGTACAGCAACGGCGTGAGGAACAGGAGCGTGAACAGCACCACCAGTGCGGAGACCACCGACGACAGCCGGGTGCGCGCGCCGGCGCTGAAGTTCACCGCGGTGCGCGAGAAAGACCCGCTGGCCGGGTAGCACTGCGTGCAGCTGCCGACGAGGTTCGCCAGTCCCTGGCCGATCAGCTCCTGGTTGGCGTCCAGCCGCTCGCGCGTGCGCGAGGTGACCGCCTTGGCGATCGATACCGCCTCCATGAAGCCGACCAGCGCGATGACCAGCGCCGAGGCGAGCAGCGTGCCGATCGTGCCTGCGTCCATCGCCGGCAGCGCGAAGGCGGGCAGCCCCGACGGTATTTCGCCAACCACCGCGCCGCCGGCGACGAGCGTGACGCGGTCCGCATCCAGCGCGGTAATGCGCCAGGTGCGCTCCGGCGTGGCCGCGAGGCCGGGCACGATGAAGCGCTCGGTTTCGTCCGCGCCGGCGATGGCGGCCAGGTCAACCCGCCCGAGCAGGCGCAGGCGCGCCGCGCCCTCGCGCTCGAGCGCGTCGATGCGTACGCCGAGCAAGCCAATGCGGTACTCGGCCTCGATACGCGCCTCGCGCTCCTGCGCCGTGGCCGTGCCGAGCTGGTCGCGCGCGCGCATGCGCTCCGCGCGCGCCGCGCGCAGGCGCGCCGCCTCGCCCCGCTCCTCCTGGATCGCCTGCACCGACCTGCGCACCTCGCGATCGACGAGCGCGTCCACGGCAACGGTCTTGCGGCTCGAGTAGTCCAGAGCGGCGCTGAGCACGGTCGCCACGGCGCAGACGATGAGCACGCCCGGCCAGCGCGGCGCGAAGCGCCGCAGCGCGAGCAGCGCCGCGATCGCGCCCACGCCGAAGGCGAGCGTGGGCAGGTGCGCCTCGCCCGCGCGCTGCAGCACCCCGTAGGCGTCGGCGAGGAAGAAGCGGCTCGATTCCCCGGGCACGCCGAGCAGCCTGGGCAGCTGCGAGAGCGCGATGATGATGGCGGCCGCACTGGTGAAGCCGCCGATCACCGGGTGCGAGAGCAGGTTGACGAGCGCGCCCAGGCGAAACGCGCCGAACGCGAGCTGGATCAACCCCACCAGCAGGGCGAGCGTGATGGCGTAGGCGATGTATTGCGCCGAACCGGGCGCGGCGAGCGCGCCGAGCGATGCTGCCGTGAGCAACGAGACGATTGCCACCGGCCCGGTGGCGAGCTGCGCGCACGAACCCCAGAGCGCGCCGACGAGGACCGGGAGAAAGGCGGTGTACAGGCCGTAGGCGGGCGGCAGTCCGGCGAGCTGCGCGTAGGCCATCGACTGCGGCACCAGCACCAGCGCGACCGTCAGCCCCGCGAGCAGGTCCGCGCGCCAGTGCCTGCGCTGCTGCGGCCGCCACCATTCGACGAAGGGGAAAAGGCGGCGCAGGAGCCGCGCGGAATGGGTCAATGCCGGGGATTCGGGTTGCGGTGCGATGCGATGGCCGATGTTAGCAAAGCGTCTGCGCCCGCTCGCGCGCCGCGCTCCACCCCCAGGGCGCCGCGGGGGCTTCCTGCCGTTAAACTCCGAACCGCATGCGCCTGGAAGCCATCCGCGTCGGCAACCACCCCCCCGACGACATCAACGTGATCGTCGAGGTGCCGGTTGGCGGCGAGCCGATCAAGTACGAGCTCGACAAGGACTCCGGCGCGCTCGTCGTCGACCGGTTTCTGTATACGCCGATGCGCTATCCGGGCAACTACGGCTTCGTGCCGCACACCCTGTGCGGCGACGGCGATCCGCTCGACGTGCTCGTCGCGAGCACGCGCGCGCTGGTGCCGGGCTCGGTGATCAACTGCCGGCCGGTGGGCGTGCTGGTGATGGAGGACGAGTCCGGCATGGACGAGAAGGTGATCGCGGTGCCGAGCAGCAAGCTCACGCGGCGCTACGACGCCGTGAAGACGCTCACCGACCTGCCCGAGATCACGCGCAGCCAGATCGAGCATTTCTTCCAGCACTACAAGGATCTCGAGCCCGGCAAGTGGGTCAAGATCGTGCGCTGGGGCGACGCCGCGGCCGCCCGCGAGTTCATCCTCGAGGCGGTGAAGCGGGCGGCTACTTAGCGCGCCAGCCGCCGTCGACGACGAGCGCGTGCCCGTTGATGTAGTGCGCGGCCTCCGACGCGAGGAAGCTCACCGCGTCGGCGATGTCCTCGGGCGTGCCGCGCACGCCGACGGGCACCAGCGCTTTCACCATTTCGTCGTTCACCGCCACGCCGCGCCCGCTCATGTCGGGCACGCCGGGCCCGAGGATCGCCTGCGAGTGCGCGCGCAGTGCGGTCGGGATCGCGCCGGGGCAGACGGCGTTGGCGCGGATGCCGCGCGCGCCGTACTGCACCGCCATCTGGCGCGTGAGCCCGATCACGCCGTGCTTGGCGGCGATGTACGCGGCGCCGCCGCCGGTGCCGTTCAGCCCGGCGACCGAGGACATGTTGATGATGCGCCCGCGCTGTTTCGGCAGCATCTCCTTGAGCGCGCGCTTCGAGCCCAGAAACACGCTCGTCAGGTCGATGTCGATCACTTTGCGCCACAACGCCTCGTCCATTTCGTCGACGTCGAAGTAGCCGTCGAGGGTGCCCGCGTTGTTCACCATGACTTCGAGCGCGCCAAGCTCGGCGATCGCGGCGCTCACGGCTTTGTCGATCTCGGCGGCGCGGCTGACGTCGGCGCGGTAGGCCGCAGCTCTGCCGCCGATGCGGCGCGCCGTCTCTTTCGCTGCGGCCTCGTCGAGGTCGATCGCCGCCACGGCAAAGCCGTCCGCGGCGAGCGTGATCGCGATTGCCTGACCGAGTCCCGACCCGGCCCCGGTGACCGCTGCCATGCCCTGTTTTGACGTCATTTGTTTCCTCCCCTGTTCAAAGCGCTCAAGCCGCTGCGTGCACCGCCCATAGGGGCAGCGGCGCCGATTTTCCGGCGATCGGCTCCGCCGGCATGCGCTCGGCGGCGAACGCCGCCGGCCCGCCGGCGTGCTCGAAGGTGGCGCCCGAAGCGAGCAGCACGCGATCGAGCCTGCGCGTGAGCCGCTCGATACGGCTCGCCGTGTTCACCGTATCGCCGACGTAACTGTACTGCAGCAGATTGGGCGAGCCGATCGACCCTGCCACCACGGGCCCCGTATGCAGCCCGATGCCGATGGCGATCGCCACCTCGCGGCGCGCCGCGCGCCGGTCGTTCAGGTCTTCGAGCCGGCGCAGCATGCCGAGCGCCGCCTCGAGCCCGCGCCGCGCATGGTCGGCGCCGCCCGCTTCCGGAAACACCGCATAGAGGTTGTCGCCGATGTACTGCATGATGACGCCGCCCTTGGCGGCGATCTCCGCGGACATCTCGGCGAAGAACTCGTTCAGCATCTGCACCACCGCGGTCGGCCCGAGCCGCTCCGAGAGCGCGGTGAAACTGCGGATGTCCGCGAACAGCACCGTGATCTCCTGCGCTTCGCCCTCCAGGTTCACCGCCGCCGGGTCGCGGTTCACGCGCTCGAGCAGCGGCGCCGGCAGAAAGCGCGTGAGCGAGTCGCGCTCCACCACCTGGCGCACGATCGAGCCAAGCTTGCGCGCGCTGTAGTACAGCATCAGGCCGAGAAGCGCGATCACCGTCAGCTCGACGTAGGTGAGCACGTCCACGGCGTCGTTGATCCACAGCACGGCGAAGTAGGCCAGTGCGCCGTAGGCCACCGCGCCGATGGACAGCGCCCACGAGAAGCGCAGCAGGTTGGTGGCGAGCAGCACCACCAGCACGATGCCCGAGGCATAAAGCTGGTGCGGCACCAGCGCCGGGTCGTTGACCAGCAGGTAGCGGTGGCCGGCATGCATGCACAGCGCAAGCACGGTGATGTCGATGCCGGCGAGCAGCGCCGCGATCCAGCGCCGGTAGTAGTGCCGCAGCCAGGTCAGGCCCGAGACTGCCGCGCCGATCCCCCACGCGAGCGCGAGCACCGCGCCGGGCGACACCGTGCCGCTCGCGAACAGCTCGGCGCCGCCGGTGATCAGGCCGACAAAGGTCCAGATGGCGACGCGAAAGTGATTCAGCAGGCGCTCGTTGCGCCACGCCTGCGCGTAGAGGATCTGGGCGAGCGCGGGCGAGTCGCCCTGCATGCGGGTCAGCGCTTGAGCAGGAGCTGCACGTCGCC
>JBFFZT010000210.1:0-4444 GCA_041568535.1 Burkholderiales bacterium
GTCGAGGTACTGCGCAAACAGCTCTCGATATTCAGGAATCGACGCGGCGATCGAATCCGGCGCCGCGGGCGCGGCATCCGCGGGCAGGCGCGCTTCTGCGACCGTGGCCCCCGCGTCGCGCGGCAGCAGCTCCGCGGGCAGCGGGCCGAGGTCGAACGGGCGGTCGCGGTTCGAGAACAGGCGCGCCATCGCCCTATTCTCAGGGAAATCAGGCCTCGCCGCGCGCCGGCGCGCTAGTCGCCGAACACCGTGGTCCAGTCCACGCGCACGTCGGGCGTGCGCTCGATCGCCTGCTCCACCATGGCGATGTGCCCCTGCTCCTCGAGGGCCATTTCCTGCGCCAGCGCGCGCAGCGCCGGGTCCTCGGCGCTGGCGCGCACCTCGGCGAAGAATTGCTGCGCGCGCCGCTCCGCGTCGAGCGCGATGGCGAGCGCGTGACGCGGCGTGAGCAGGCGGAACACCAGTTCGCGCGCCACGGTTTCCGGCGCGGCGGCGTCGAGCCAGGCATACGTGCCGGGGCCGAGCTGCGGCATGGCGATGCCGGCGGTGCGCGCTTCCAGCGTGTCGAGGTGCTCCGCCTCGTAGACGGCGAGCGTGCGAAACAGCGCCGCCACGTCGTCGTTGCCGAGGTCGGCCATGAACTGCGCCAGCTCCGCATAGCGCTCCGCCGCCTCGCGCTCGATGGCGATGGCGTGCGCGTAAAGCTCGGCCGGGGTGCGGATCGCAGGGCGGTTCATGGCGCGTCGGGCTGCGCGATGCGTTTAGTGTGTGCGCCGCCGCGGCAGGCGGCTTGACGCAGGTCAAGAGAATGCCGCGGGCTCCGTATAATCGCTGCATCGGGGGACCCTATCGGTGTCTGACAGCGCAGTCGGCCGCAGGCTGTTCCGTCTCATCTGGCCGCTGCTCGCGGCCATGGCGCTGCTGCTGCTCGTGGCCGTGCTCGGCATGCAGGTGCTGTCGGTGATCCGCGCCTACATCGCGGGCGAAAGCCACTGGTCGAAGGCGCAGAAGAACGCGGTGTTCCACCTCGTGAAGTTCGCGAGCGTCGGCCACGAGCGCGAGTACCAGGCGTACCGCGCCAACATCGCCGTGAACCTCGGCGACCGGCGCGCGCGCCTCGCCATGGAGGGCGACCCGCCCGACGCCGAGACCGCCCGCCTCGGTCTGCTCGAGGGCCGCAACCATCCCGACGACGTCGGCGCCATGGTGGCGTTCTACCCCTACTTCCGGCTCGACCCCGACGTGGGGCGCGCCATCGAGGCGTGGACGCGCGCCGACGAGCTGCTGATGCAGGTCGACGCCCTGGCGCTGGCCCTGCACAAGGAAGTGCGCACGCGCGGCGCCGGCACGCCGCGCACCTACGACATCGCCCTGGACGTCGTCGCGCTCGGCGACCAGGTCACGCCGCTCGCCGAGGAATACTCGCGCTCGCTGTCCGCGGCCGCGCGGCGCACGACCTGGATCATCATGCTGGCCGGCGCCCTGCTGGCGCTGTTCCTCGCGGCCGGCGGCATCCTGATCTCGCGGCGCACGCTCGCGCGCCTGCAGGAAGCCGAAGCCCAGCAGCGTGCCACCGAGCAGCGCCTGGCGCAGCTCGCGCAGTACGACGCCCTCACCGGCCTGGCCAACCGCACGCTGTTCCAGGACCGCCTGGCGCAGGCCATCGCCCGCGCGCACCGCAGCGAGCGGCGCCTGGCGCTGCTGTTCCTCGATCTCGACCGCTTCAAGGAGATCAACGACTCCCTCGGCCACGAGGCCGGCGACCGCGTGCTGCGCGAGGCCGGCGCGCGCCTGCAGCGCAGCCTGCGCGAGGGCGACTCGGTGGCGCGCCTCGGGGGCGACGAGTTCACCGTGATCCTGGAGGACGTCAACGGCGCCGAGCAGGTGCGCGGCGTCGCGCAGAAGCTATTGCGCGCCTTCGCCGAGCCGATGGCGTTCGAGGGCCGCGACCTGTTCGTCACGCTCTCCATCGGCGTCGCGCTCTACCCGCGCGATGGCGACGACGCCGAGAGCCTGCTCAAGCACGCCGACACCGCGATGTACCGGGCAAAGAGCGAAGGCCGCGACAATTTCCAGTTCTACGCCGCGGCCATGAGCGCGGCGGCGCACGACCGCCTGTCGATCGAGGGCAGCCTGCGCCAGGCGCTGGAGCGCGGCGAGTTCGTGCTGCACTACCAGCCGGTGGTGCGCCTTGCCAGCGGCGAGATCTCGAGCGTCGAGGCGCTGCTGCGCTGGCGCCACCCGCAGGACGGGCTGGTGGCGCCGGCGCGCTTCATCGGCGCCGCCGAGCAGAACGGCCTCATCGTGCCGATCGGCGCCTGGGTGCTGCAGGAGGCCTGCGCACAGGCCGCGCGCTGGCAGGCGGCGGGCCTGCGGCCGCTGCGCGTGGCGGTCAACCTGTCGGCGCGCCAGTTCAGGAAGCCGGGGCTGGTCGACACCATCCAGGGCGCGCTGCGCGCCGCGGGGCTGCACGCGCAGTGGCTGACGCTGGAGATCACCGAGAGCCTGCTGATGGAGAACCCGGGGGCCGGCGGCGCCGTGCTGGAGGCGGTGCGCGCGCTGGGGGCGAGCATGGCGCTCGACGATTTCGGCACCGGCTACTCGTCGCTCGCCTACCTCAAGCACTTTCCGCTCGACGTGATCAAGATCGACCGCTCCTTCGTGCGCGACATTCCCGCGGACGCCGACGACGCGGCGATCGTCAAGGCGACCATCGGCCTCGCCGCAAGCCTCGGTATGCTGACCACCGCCGAGGGCATCGAGACCCGGGAGCAGCTCGCGTTCCTGCAGGAGCACGGCTGCCGCTACGGTCAGGGATTCCTGTTCAGCCCCCCGGTCGAGGCCGACGCGCTGGCGGCGATGCTGCGCGAGGGACGCACCCTCAGCCCGGCGCGCTAGAAGCCCTCCAGCACCAGCTTGCCCACCGTGTGGCCCTGCTCGAGGCGCCGGTGCGCCTGCTTCAGGTTCTCGGCGCAGATCGAGCCCAGGTTGGCGCGGAACGTCGTCAGCAGCGTGCCCGCCTCGAGCAGCCCCGAGGCATCCTCGAGCAGATTGTGCTGCGCCTGCATGTCGGTCGTCTGGAACGTGGAGCGCGTGAACATGCCTTCCCAGGAAAAGCTCACGCTTTTCTCCTGCAGCGGCGCGAGGTCCACCGGCCGCAGCGTGCGCACGATCGAGCAGATGCGGCCCTGCGGCGCGATGAGCCGCGGCAGGTCGGGAAAGACCGCGTCCGTGTTGTTGCAGCAGAAGATGTACTCCGCTTCGGGCGCGCCGAGCGTGGCCATCTGCTCCGGTAGCGGCCGCGTGTGGTCGACCACCGCGTCCGCGCCCAGTCCCTTCACCCAGGCGATCGAGTCGGGCCGCGAGGCGCTTGCGATCACCGTGAGGCGCGCGAGCTTCTTCGCCAGCTGGATCGCGATCGAGCCCACGCCGCCCGCGCCGCCGAGGATGAGCACGCGCCGCCCGGCGTGGTTGCCGGACTTGGAGATGCCCATGCGGTCGAACAGCGCCTCCCACGCCGTGATGGTGGTGAGCGGCAGCGCCGCGGCCTCGGCAAAGGACAGGTTCGCGGGCTTGGACCCCACGATGCGCTCGTCGACGAGGTGCAGTTGGCTGTTCGCGCCGGGGCGCTGGTTGCTGCCCGCGTAGAACACCTTGTCGCCGGGCTTGAACAGCTCGGCCTCGGGCCCCGTGGCCTGCACGATGCCGGCCGCGTCCCAGCCCAGGAGCTTGAGCTCGCTCGCCGGCCGGTTGCCGGCGGCGCGGCGCTTGGTGTCCACGGGATTCACCGAGATCGCTATCACTTCGACCAGGAGGTCGCGTCCCTTCGGCTCGGGAGCGTCGATGTCCACGTCGACGAGCGACTCGGGATCGTCGATGGGCAGGTACTTGTAGTGGCCGACGGCTTTCATCGTGGGTAATGTTACCCCGCTAGTAGAATTCCGCTGGTGAACAAGCCGCAGCCGCCGTCCACTTCCAACTTCATCAAGCAGGTGATCGAGGCCGACCTCGCCTCGGGCAAGCACAAGGCGATCGTCACCCGCTTTCCGCCCGAGCCGAACGGCTACCTGCACTTCGGCCACGCCAAGTCGATCGTGCTGAACTTCGGGCTGGCGCAGGAGTACGGCGGGCGCTGCAACCTCCGGTTCGACGACACCAATCCGGAGAAGGAAGAGCAGGAATACGTCGATTCGATCCTGGAGATGGTGCGCTGGCTGGGCTACGACTACGGCAAGGCGCTGTACGCCTCGGATTACTTCGACTTCATGTACGAATGCGCCGAGCACCTGGTCAAGCAAGGACTGGCGTACGTCGACAGCCAGAGCGCGGAGCAGATGCAGCACAACCGCGGATCCTTTACGCAGCCCGGCAAGGACAGCCCCTACCGCGGACGCTCGGCTGACGAGAACCTCGCGCTGCTGCGCGAGATGCGCGACAAGAAGCA
>JBFFZT010000211.1:0-4442 GCA_041568535.1 Burkholderiales bacterium
ATTCGAATCGCTGCCGAAGAGCCTGAGCTTTGGCGCCTTCACCGCCGGCTGCGCCGCCTCCTCGCGCAGCTGCTTCCACAGCACGCCGTTGAACCCGTCCAGCTTCTCGAAGCCGAACGCGCGCTTCATGCCCGGCGCCCGCCCCCGCGCCATCGCCGCGGCCTCCACCAGCAGCGTCGCCCCACCGCACATGGGATCGAGCAGCGGCTGGTCGAACTTCCAGCCGGTGAGCATGACGATTCCGGCCGCGAGGTTCTCGCGCAGCGGCGCCTCCACCGTCTGCATGCGCCAGCCGCGCTTGAACAGGCCCTCGCCCGAGGTGTCGAGGTACAGCGCGCCGCGCTTTTCCTCGAGAAACACGTGCACGCGCACCTCGGGCTCGGCACGGTCCACGTCCGGCCGGCGGCCCACGTCGTCGCGAAAGCGGTCGCACACCGCGTCCTTCACCCGCAGCGTCACGAACTCCAGACTCTTCACCGGGCTCTTCTGCGCCGTGACGTAGACGCGCAGCGTGCGGTTCACGTCGAACAGGTCGAACCAGTTCACCGCGCGCGCCGCGGCATAGATGTCGTCCTCGGACGCGTACTCGAACTCGGCCACGCGCCACAGCACGCGCGAAGCGAGCCGCGACCACAGATTCGACCGGTAGCATGCTTCCCAGTCGCCGCCAAAGCCCACACCGCCAGAGGTGACCGCCGGCGATAGCGCGCCGAGGGACTTCAGCTCCGCCGCGAGCAGCGCCTCCAGCCCGCGGGGACAGGGCGCAAAGAATTCCTCAGAACGACTTGAAGACGACAAGGAAGACGGCCGCGAACAGCACCAGCGTAGGGAATTCGTTGAACCAGCGGAACCATGTATGTGATTTCCGGTTCCGCTCCGCGCGGAAATCGAGCATCAGGAATGCGCACCACACGTGGTACGCGACGAGCAGCGCCGACAACAGGAGCTTCGCGTGCAGCCAGCCGCCCGCGAACCCCCAGCCGAGCCACAGCCAAATTCCGAAGACGAGCGTCAGCACGCCGCCCGGGGTCATGATGCCCCAGTAGAGCTTGCGCTCCATGACCTTGAAGCGCTCCTTGGACACCGCGTCCTCAGCGAGCGCGTGGTAGACGAAGAGCCGCGGCAGGTAGAAAAGCCCCGCGAACCAGGTCACCATGAAGACGATATGCAGCGTTTTCACCCAGAGCATGCGCACCTCATTTCCAGTTACCCGTCACCGCCATTCTGAGCTCCGGTAGCTTGCGGTGGAAGAAATGGTCCGCGCCCGGCACCACGATCAGCGGCAGGCCCTGCGGCTCGGCCCAGCCGCGCACCGCGGCGATCGGCACCGTGTCGTCGTTCTCGCCGTGGATCAGCAGCGTGCCGGCCGGCACCGCGGGCGCCTCGAAATGGTTCACCGCGATGCCGACGAGCACCAGGCGCTCCGGCGCGACGCGCGCGGCGAGCCGCGCCTGCATCGCGGCGCCGAACGAGAACCCGGCGAGCACCGGCTTCGCCGCCTTCATGTGCCCGAGCACCGCGGCGAGGTCCTCCACTTCGCCGCGCCCCTCGTCGTACGTGCCCTCGCTGCGGCCCACGCCGCGGAAGTTCGGCCGCCACGCGGCATAGCCCAGCGCGACGCACGCCCGCGCCAGGGTCTGCACCACCTTGTTGTCGAGCGTGCCGCCGTAGAGCGGGTGCGGATGCGCGATCAGCGCGACGCCGCGCGCCGCGCCCTGCGGCTCGTCCACCGCGCACTCGATGCCGCCGGCGGGCCCGCGCACGGTCTCGCGGCGCGTCGCCGGGCGCATCAGATCCTCAGGCGATCGACGATGCGGCCGTGCCGCAGGTGCTCCTCGATGATCTCGTCGATGTCGCCGCGGTCCACGTAGGTGTACCAGACCGCATCCGGGTAGACCACGACGCACGGCCCCTCGGCGCAGCGGTCGAGGCACCCGGCCTGGTTGATGCGCAGCTTGCCCTCGCCCGCCATGCCGAGCTGCTTCACGCGGTCCTTGGCGTAGTCGCGCATTTCGGATGCGCCCTTGGCGTTGCAGCAGCCGCGCGCATCGGACGGATCGCGCTGGTTGCAGCAGAAGAACACGTGGCGCTCGTAATAGGACACGGGGCGCGAATTCTACAGCAGCGCCTCGTCGCGCCGGCGCGCGGCAAGCACGATCAGGTAGCCGATGGCGGCGAACGGCCACAGCAGCGTGACCAGGCGCGTGAGGCCGTTGAAGTTCAGGAAGTGCCCCTGGTACCAGAGCTTGAGGGTCTCCGCCAGGTACGGATTGGGCGGCGCGAGGTTGACCAGCACCGTCGCCGCCATGAACAGCACCGCGGCGGCGGCCAGGCGCGCCACGCGCGGCAGCGACACGGCGAGCATGGCCACCGCGAGGCCCGCGACCAGGCCCTGCACCGCGCCGGGGGTGAGCCAGGCGAAGCTGTTCTGCGCGCGCAGGATGATGATGAAGGCGAGCGTCTTCACCGCGAGCGCCGCGAGGATGAGCAGCAGGACGAGGCGGCGCACCGGCGCGCCCGGCGCCGCCACCGCCGAGGCGAGCAGCGCCGCCGCGGCGAGGTTGGCCGCCGCGGTCACCGCCTCGATGGCGACGAAGAACTCCGGCGCGCGCGCCGGACCGGGCGGCCCGGCCAGCAGGTGGCGCAGGTCGCCCGCGCCGAACAGCAGCGTCGCGGGATTGAGCTGCATGAACACCCACAGGCCGAGGAGCGCAAGCCCGACGTCAGCCTGCACCCCGGGCAGGATCAGCCGTGCGCGCCAGCCGCCGTACGCCGGCGCCCAGGGCGCCACCAGCCGGCCCAGAAACGCGCCGGCCAGCGCGCCCGCCGCGTTGCACAGCACGTCGACGTTGGACGGGACGCGCGCCGGGAGGTAGGTCTGCGTCGCTTCGAGCGTGATCGAGAGCGCCGCCCCCGCCAGCGCCGCGGTGAGCGCGGCTTGCGCCGCGCGCAGCCGCGGCGGCAGCGCGAGCGCGAACAGCACGCCGAACACGGCATAGCCGATGACGTCGGCGGCCACATCGAAGGCCACCACATAGCGCGGCCAGGGGGCGAACAGGAACTCGAGCGGCGAGAGCCCGTGATCGCGCCAGCCCGCGAGCGGGTAGAGCGACGCGTAGACGACCAGCAGCGTGTAGACGGCGAGCAGCAGGCGCGCGAGCGGCGAGCCGCGCACGCGCTACCCGTGTTGCGCCGGTGCGTGCGCCGGCCGCGTGGCGAGGCTGCCCGCGACCATGCCGAGGAAAGACGCCGCCAGGCCGACGAGCTGCGGCGGCACCAGGGCTTCGGGCGCCACCGCCTCCATCAGCAGCCAGGTCACCAGCCCGAGCAGCACCGAGGCGAGCGCGCCGGCGGTGGTGGCGCGCTTCCAGAACAGGCCCAGCACGAGCGGCGCGAACGCCGAGACCAGCGTCACCTTGTACGCGTTCTGCACCATCTGGTAGATGCTGGCGTCGCTCTCCAGCGCGAAGACGAGCACCGCGAGGGTGAAGATCACCAGCACCAGGCGCAGCGTGAGCAGGAACTGCCGGTCGCTCATGTTGGGCAGGAACGGGCGCAGCACGTTCTCGGTAAACAGCGAGGTCGGCGCGAGCAGCGCGCCCGAGGCCGAGGACATGATGGCCGAGAGCAGCGCGCCGAAGAACATCACCTGCGCGAACACCGGCGTGTGGCCGAGGATCAGGTTGGGCAGGATGAGCTGGTTCTCGTTCGCGTCGCCGGCGATGAGCGGCGCCACCATCTGCGGGTCGATGAGCAGCGCCGAGTAGGCAAGGTAGATCGGCACGAACGCCATGAAGAAGTACACGATGCCGCCGAGCATCGTGCCGCGCACCGCGGTGTCGGCGTCCTTGGCGGCGGTGACGCGCTGGAACACGTCCTGCTGCGGGATCGAGCCGAGCGCCGCGGTGAGGAAGGCGGCGACGAAGGCGAGGATCTCCCTCAGCTCGGGCTTGGGCCAGAACTGGAACTTGTCGGCCTGCGCCGCGTGCGCGATCACCGCGCCCGGCCCGCCCGCCATGCCGCCCAGCAGGACTGCGAGGTAGAGCAGGCCGACAATGATGATGGTGGTCTGAAAGAAGTCGGTGTAGGCGATCGAGAACATGCCGCCGAACAGCGTGTAGACGAGCACGCACCCGGCGCCCAGCGCGATGCCCCAGCCGATCGGGATCGCGCCCCCGGAGAGCGCGTGGAACACGAAACCGAGCGCGGTGAACTGCGCCGAGGTCCAGCCGAGGTAGGACAGGGTGATGCACACGCTGGTGGCCACCTCGACCGGCTTGTTGTAGCGCTTGCGGTAGAAGTCACCGATGGTGAGCAGGTTCAGGCGGTAGAACGCACGCGCAAAAAACAGCGCGATCAGCACCAGGCAGAAGGAAAAGCCGAACGGGTCGGCGACGATGCCGCCCATGCCCTCCTGCAGGAAGGTGGCCGAGACGCCGAGC
>JBFFZT010000212.1:0-4439 GCA_041568535.1 Burkholderiales bacterium
ACGATCTGCGACTCCTGCACGCCGGGCTTCAAAGCCTCGGCGATGTCCGTATAGACGCCGTCCACCATCGCGGCGGCCATGTTGAGCAGCGTCAGCTCGTCGATGTTCTTCACTTCGCGCGCCTGCAGCATCGCCTGCTGGCCGTCGCGCACCTCGATGCCTTCCTTCTGCAAGGCAAACAGCATCGGCGGCTCGACCACGTCGACGCCGAGCGGCATCTTCGCCACGCCCTCGGCCTTCAGGATCGACTTGATTTCCTTCGCCGCGTCGCGAAACAGCGTCTCGTCGGCGCCGACCGCGCCGCGCATGCCGAGCAGCCCCGCGCGGCAATGATCCTGCGCGAGCCAGGGCGCGTGCAGCTTGTGGTGGCGCGCGGCCGAGCCGAAGTCCCAGATGTACGGGTCGCCGTTGCCGGTGAGCAGCGAATAGCGCGTCAGCTTGTCGCGCGCCCACTCGCCGATCACCGTGCTCGTGGTGTAGCGGATGTTGTGCTGGTCGAACGAGAGCAGCGCCCCGAGGCCCGAACCGGCCAGCGCGGCGCGCGTGCGCGTGAGGCGATAGTCGTGCAGGCGCCGGAAGTTGACGCGCTCCTCGAAATCGACCTGCGTGTGGCCGGGCGCCTGCAGCGGGCGCCGCCAGTCGTGCTGCGGGTCGACGTCGTCCGGGCGGACGATCTTCGGCTCCGCGCGCTTGCGCGTCATGGTCTCCTCCCGCGCGGGAGTCTAATACAATCGCGCCATGAAAAAGCGCCCCGACGAGCTGCGTTCCCACCGCTGGTACGGCGTGAAGGACTTGAGGTCTTTCGGCCACCGCTCGCGCACCGCGCAGATGGGCTACGACCGCTCGGACTACGCCGGCAAGCCCGTGATCGCGATCATCAATACCTGGTCGGACATCAACCACTGCCACACGCATTTCCGCCAGCGCGCGGAAGAAGTGAAGCGCGGCGTGTGGCAGGCGGGCGGCTTTCCGCTCGAGATGCCGGCGATGGCGCTCGCCGAAACGATGCAGAAGCCGACCACCATGCTCTATCGCAACTTCCTCGCCATGGAAACCGAGGAGCTGCTGCGGTCCTACCCGGTGGATGGCTGCGTGCTCATGGGCGGCTGCGACAAGACCACGCCCGCGCTCATCATGGGCGCGACGAGCATGAACATCCCGGCGATCTACCTGCCCGCCGGGCCGATGCTGAACAGCCACTGGCGCGACCAGACGCTCGGCTCGGGCTCGGACACCTGGAAGTACTGGGACGAGCTGCGCGCGGGCCGCATCACCGAGGGCGACTGGCAGGAGATCGAGGACTCGATCGCGCGCTCGCCCGGCACCTGCATGACCATGGGCACCGCGGCGACCATGATGTCGCTGGCCGAAGCGCTCGGCTTCACCCTGCCCGGCTACTCCTCGATCCCGGCGCCCGATTCGAACCACGCGCGCATGGCGACGCTCACGGGCAAGCGCATCGTCGAGATGGTGTGGGAAGACCTCAAGCCGCGCGATTTCCTGTCGAAAGGCTCCTTTGACAACGCCATCACCACGCTGATGGCGATGGGCGGCTCGACCAATGCCATCGTGCACCTCGTCGCCATGGCGGGCCGCGCGGGGCTGCCGTTTCCGCTCGAGCGCTACAACGAGATCAGCGCCAAGACCCCGGTGATCGCCAACGTGCGGCCTTCGGGCAAGCAGTACCTGATGGAGGACTTCTACTACGCCGGAGGGCTGCGCGGGCTGCTGTGGCAGCTGCGGGACCTTCTCGACCTGAAGGCGAAGACGGTGAACGGCAGGACGCTCGGCGAGAACATCGACGGCGCGAAGGTGTGGAACGCGGACGTGATCCTGCCGCGCGACAAGCCGCTGAAGGCCTCCGGCGGCATCGTCATGCTGCGCGGCTCGCTCGCGCCCGACGGCGCGGTGATCAAGACCAGCGCCGCCGATTCGAAGCTGATGCAGCACACCGGCCGCGCGGTGGTGTTCGAGGACTACAACGACATGGCGGCGAGGATCGACCGCGACGACCTCGACGTCGATGCGAACTGCGTCCTCGTGCTGAAGAACGCCGGGCCGCTCGGCGGCCCGGGCTTTCCCGAGTGGGGCATGCTGCCGATGCCGAAGAAGCTCGTGAAGCAGGGCGTGAAGGACATGGTGCGCCTGTCCGACGGCCGCATGAGCGGCACCAGCTACGGCACCTGCATCCTGCACGTCGCGCCCGAGGCCTACGTCGGCGGACCGCTGGCGTTCGTGCAGAACGGCGACCTGATCGAGCTCGACGTGGAGAAGAAGCTCCTCGACCTCAAGATTTCAGATACCGAGCTCGCCAAGCGCAAGGCCGCCTGGAAGCGGCCTGCGCCCCGCTACGAGCGCAGCTACGGCGCGATCTTCTCGCGCCACGTGAAGCAGGCGAACGAGGGCTGCGACTTCGACTTCCTCGAGGGCACCGCGCCCACCGCGGAGCCCGAGATCCACTGACGTTATGGGCGCGGCGCTCAGGGACAGCCGCTTCCTCCTCGCGCTCACCGCCGTGGCGGCCGCGCCGACCGGACACTGGCTCGGCGCGTACTGGTATCCGTTCTTCGTCTACTGGGTCGTGGTGCCGCTCGCCGACATGCTGATCGGCCGCAGCGCGAATCCGTCCAGCGCAGAAGAGATGCGCCGGCTGGAAGCCAACCCCTTCTTCCGCTTCGTGCTGCACGCCTGGGTGCCCCTGCAGCTCGGCCTCATCGGCTGGGGCGCGTGGCTCGTGGGCTCGGGCGGCGTGCGCGGCTTCGACGGCGTGCTGTTCACGCTCTCGATCGGGCTCGCCACCGGCGGCGTCGGCATCACCCTCGCGCACGAGCTCGGCCACAAGCGCGCCGCGCTCGATCGCTTCCTTTCGCGCGTGCTCCTCGTCAGCGTGAGCTACGGCCATTTCACCGTCGAGCACAACCGCGGCCACCACGTGCGCGTGGCCACTCCCGAGGATCCGGCGAGCGCGCGCTACGGCGAGGCGTTCTGGGCGTTCCTGCCGCGCACCGTGGTCGGCTCGCTGCGGCACGCCTGGGCGCTCGAGCGCGCCGAGGTGCTCATACCGTGGGCGGCGACGCTCGCGCTCGCCGCCACGCTGGGCCTCGTCTTCGGCCCGCTCGCCGCGGCGTTCTACTTCGGCCAGAGCGCGATGGCGATCACCCTGCTCGAAGCGGTCAACTACATCGAGCACTACGGGCTGCAGCGAAAGAAGCTTGCCGACGGCCGCTACGAGCGGCCGAACGCGAGCCACAGCTGGGACGCCTACGAGTGGCTGAGCAACGCGTTCCTCGTGCACCTGCAGCGGCACGCCGACCATCACTTGAACCCGATGCGCCCGTACGCCGCACTGCAGCCGCAGGCCGACAGCCCGAAGCTGCCGACCGGCTACGCCGGCATGGTGCCGCTCGCCTTCGTGCCGCCGCTGTGGTTCGCGGTGATGAATCCGCGCGTGCCGCGTCCGGCAAGTGCCTAAGACGGCCTTCGTCACCGGCGCCACCGGCTTCGTCGGCTTGAACCTCGTCGAGGAGCTGCTGGCGCAGGGCTGGCGCGTGATCGCGTTGCATCGCGCGGGCTCGGAGCTCACCTATCTGCGCCAGCTGCCGACGGCGCGCGCGGTGGGTGACGTGACCGATGCGGCGTCGGTGCGCCGCGCCATGCCGCAGGACGTGGACGCGGTATTCCATGTCGCGGGCGACACCAGCCTGTGGTCGCAGCGCAACGCCGAGCAGGATCGCGTCAACATCGACGGCACGCGCAACGTCGTCGGCGCGGCGCTGGAGAAGCGCGCGCGGCGCTTCGTTCACACCTCCAGCATTTCCGCCTACGGCCTGCAGCGCGGCCGCATAGACGAGCGCGCTCCCCAGCTCGGCGAGGTATCGCCAATCAACTATCAGCGCTCGAAGTACCTCGGCGAGGAGGCGGTGCGCGCCGGGATCGAGCGCGGCCTGGACGCGGTGATCCTCAACCCGGCGGGCATCCTCGGGCGCTACGACACGCGTAACTACGCGCGCCTCGTGCTCATGGTCGCCACGGGCACCCTGCCCGGCGTGCCGCCGGGGTCGCTCTCCTTCTGCCACGCGCGCGAGGTAGCGCGCGCGCATGTCGCGGCCGCGGCGCGCGGACGTACCGGCGAGAACTACCTGCTCGGCGGCACCGACGCGAGCTTCCTCGAGCTGGTGCGCGAGATCGGCGCCGCGCTCGGCAGGCCGGTGCCGCGGCGCGCGACGCCGGCGTGGGTGCTGCGTGCTCTGGGAGCTATGGGCGCGGTACGCGGCGCGCTGACCGGGAAGGCGCCGGTGGTGTCGCCCGAGGCGGCGCGCATGGCGACGCGGGATGTGTCGTGCGACTGCGCCAAGGCGATGCGCGAGCTCGGGTTTCGCGCGGTGCCGCTCAGCGAGATGGTGAAGGATTGCGTGGCGTGGCTGGCGGCCGAAGGCCAC
>JBFFZT010000213.1:0-4430 GCA_041568535.1 Burkholderiales bacterium
GGCGGCACATCGCGAAGTGGGGGAGGACGCTCGGGCCGAAGGCGTCGGTGCTGGCGTTCCCCGGCGGGCTGCACGACCTGGTGCTGTCGCGGCGGGAGGTGCGCGATGCGGTGTTCGGCGCGCTGTTTACGTGGGCGGAACGCGCTGACGCATAGTTGCTGGTAGTCTCCGTCCCCCATGACGCGTGAACCCGCCCAGAAACCCCCGCGCGCCATCGTCGCGGCAGTCCAGCTGCCCGACGTAGCCGACGCCGAGTTCGAAGCTTCGCTCACCGAGCTGCGCCAGCTCGCGAAAACGCTGGGCTTCGAAGTCGTCAGCACGTTCACGCAAAAGCGCGCCGGCTTCGACGCGACCGCCTACTTCGGCGTGGGCAAGCGCGAGGAGCTGCGCGACTTCGTGCAACAGGGCGCCGACCTGGTGCTCGTCGACCACGAGATCTCCCCTTCGCAGGCGTTCAACCTGGGCAAGGAGGTCGGCGCCGAGGTGATGGACCGCACCATGGTGATTCTCGAGATCTTTCACCGGCACGCGCGCTCCAGCGCCGCGCGCGCGCAGGTGGAGATCGCGCGCCTCGGCTACATGGGGCCGAGAATGCGCGAGGCCGCCAAGCAGGCCGGGCCGAAGGACCGGGCGCGCAGCGGCGTTGGCGGTCGCAGCGGCGGCGAGTCGCACGGCGAGCTGGACCGGCGCAAGATCCGCGACCGCATCGCCGAGCTGCAGAAGGAGCTCGACGCGATGCACCGCGAGCGCAGGACGCAGCGCGCGCGGCGCCAGGAGCGCCAGGGGCTCGCGCGCGTGGCGCTCGTCGGCTACACGAACGCGGGCAAGTCCACGCTGATGCGCGCGCTCACGGCGAGCGAGGCGCTGGTGGCCGACAAGCTCTTCGCCACGCTCGACACCACGGTGCGCGCGCTGCATCCGGAGAGCGTGCCGCGCGTGCTGGTGAGCGACACGGTCGGCTTCATCAAGAATCTGCCGCACGGGCTGGTCGCCTCGTTCAAGTCGACGCTCGACGAGGCGCTCGAAGCCTCGCTCGTCGCGCACGTGATCGACGCGAGCGATCCCGGGTTCGAGCGCCAGCGCGCGGTGACCGAGGCGGTGCTGGAGGAGATCGGCGCCAAGGGCGTGCCGCGCCTGCTCGTGTTCAACAAGATCGACCGCGGCGGCGACGAGGCGGCGCTGCGCGAAAAATACCCCGGGTGCGTGGTCATGAGCGCCAAGCGCGAAGGCGACGTGGCGCGGCTGCGCGAGGCGATCGTCGCGTTCTTCCAGCGGCGCCTGGTCGAGGCCGAGCTCTACCTGCCCTGGTCGGCGCAGAAGCTGCGCGGCGCCATCTTCGAGAGCTGCGAGGTGCTGGAGGAGCGTACGCACGGCGAGGGGGCGTTCCTGCGCGTGCGCGGCGAGCCCGCGGCGCTGGAGCGCCTGCGGGAGTTGATCAGCGCCGCGGGGGCACGAAGCGCAGCGTAACGAGCGTCGCCGCCGTCCACCCGAGGTACAGCGCTGTGAACACCCACTCCGGCGCGCGGTAGTACAGCAGGTAGCGCACCCAGCGCCCGACGAACGATTCGCCCGACCCGCCGCCGCGCAGCGCATCCTCCCACACGGTGAGCGGGCAGGTCATGCCGATCACGGCTTCCAGCGCGACAAACGCGATCGCGCCCAGATGCAGGTAGCGAAACCACGGCACGCGCACCCAGGCCCAGCCGAGCCCGGCGCCGATCCAGGTCAGGATCAACCCGCCGACGATGAAAACGACGATCGCGAAGTGAAGGACGAGGAGGAGGTCAGCCGCGCTCACGCGGTCGCGCCGGATCCGCGATCCACTCGCTCCACGAGCCGGGGTACAGCCGTGCCCCGTGCAGGCCGGCGATCTCCATGGCGAGGAGGTTGTGGCAGGCGGCGACGCCCGAGCCGCAGGAGTTGACCACTTCGTTGGCCGGCCGGTCCTTCAGCACCGCCAGGAATTCCTTGCGCAGCTCGGCGGGGCTCTTGTGCACGCCCTCGGGCGTGAGGTTGTCGCTGTTGAAGCGATTCAAGGATCCGGGAATGCGCCCGGCCTCGGGGTCGATCGGCTCGGTTTCGCCGCGCCAGCGCGCCGGGGCGCGCGCATCGAGCACGGTCGCCTTGCCGAGATACTTCTCGAGGTAGGACACGTCGACCGCGAGCTCCGGCCGGGGCTTGGCGGCGTAGGCGGTCGGCACAAAGCGCGGCACGTCGGCGCTGGCCGGCCGTCCCTCCTTCACCCACTTCGAGAATCCGCCGTCCAGCACGGCGACCGAATCGTGGCCGACCCAGCGCAGCATCCACCACAGCCGCGCGGCCATCGCCCCGGGCCCACCGTCGTAGCACACGACCGTGTCGGTCGCCTTCAGCCCCTGCGCGCCGAGCCAGGCAGCGAACTTTGCGGGGTCGGGCAGCGGATGGCGGCCGTTCTTGCCGGTCTTGGGCGCCGAGAGATCGCGATCGAGATGCGCGAACACCGCGCCGGGGATATGCGACTCGCGGTACAGCTGCTCGCCGGCCTCCGGCTTCATCAGGTCGTGCCGGCAGTCGAACACGCGCCACTCGGGGTGGCGCGCCAGCGCCTCCGTGGATACGAGGGCGCTCAGCGCCCCAGCCTTCGCCTCAGCCATTCGTGGAAATGTACCATCGTGTCCTCCATGGGGGACTGGTACGGGCCCGCTTCGTCGAGGCCCTGCGTCCACAGCGCGTGCCGGCCGCGGTCCATGCGCCGGCAGATCTCGTTGTCCTCGAGCGCGGTCTCGACGTAGGCCGCCTGCTGCGCCTCGACGAACTCGCGCTCGAACAGCACGATCTCCTCGGGGTAGTAGAACTCCACCACGTTGGTGGTGCGCGTCGGCGAGCGCGGGAGCAGCTGGCTCACGATCAGCACGTTCGGGTACCACTCGAGCATGAAGCCCGGGAACCAGGTCATCCACAGCGCGCCCTGCTTGGGCGTGCGGCCGTCGAGGTACTTGAGGCACGCCTCGTGCCACTTGCGGTACACCGGCGTGCCGGGCTTGCCCAGGCCCGCCTTCGCCTGCGCCACCTGCACCGACCAGTCCTCGCCGTAGTTGACGTGCCACTGGTTGCAGTCGGTGAAGTTGCCGAGGCCCGGGTGGAACGGATCGACGTGGTAGACCTCGAGGTACACCTCGATGAAGGTCTTCCAGTTGATGTCGTACTCGTCGATCATCACGCGGTCGAGCCGGTAGCCGGAGAAGTCCCAGTCGGCGGTGTCCATGCCGGCAAGCGCGCGCGCCGGGTCCGCCCGACCGGCGAACAGCAGCCCGTTCCAGCGCGTGAGCGGCGTGGAAGCGAGCTTGACGCAGGGGCTTTCGGGGAAGTGCGGCGCGCCGAGGAGCGTGCCCCACAGGTCGTAGGTCCAGCGGTGCAGCGGGCAGACGATGTTCTCGAGGCGCCCGCGGCCCTCGAGCATCAGCGACTGGCGGTGGCGGCAGACGTTGGAGAGGAGCTCGACGCCGCCGGCGTTGCGCACCAGCACCTTGGCGTGGTCCATCCACGCCAGCGTGTGGTAGTCGCCGACCTCCGGCACCATGAGCTCGTGGCCGACGTAGCGCGGCCCGGTGTCGAACAGCCGCGCCTTCTCCTCGGCGAATACGCCGGGATCGAAGTACCAGGACACCGGCAACTGGCTGGCGGCCGGCTTCAGCTGGCGCGCGTTGAGCAGGTCGGACATCGGCTCCGGAGAGTCGAAAAAATGGCGCGCATTCTACCCCAGGCAAGGTTTGACCGGGAAAGCACCGGTCGGCTAAGTTTCCGCCATGGCAAAGCCCGGCGCCGAGGTCACCTTCGAGAAAGCGCTTGCCGAGCTGGAGAAGCTGGTCGCGCAGATGGAGGGCGGGAAGCTCTCCCTGGAGCAGGCGCTGGAAGCCCACAAGCGCGGCCTGGAGCTGGCGCGCTTCTGCCAGGAGCGCCTGGACGCGGCCCAGCGCCAGGTCAAGGTTCTCGAAGGCGAGGTGCTGAAGAAGCTCGCCGTGGAACCCGAGGCCGGTGACGGCGCCTGACGCGGGCTTCGCGGCCTGGATGGGCGGCATCCAGGCGCGAATGGAAGGCGTGCTGGCGCGGCTCCTGCCCGCGGCGCGGCTCGCGCCAGGCCGGCTGCACGAAGCCATGCGCTACGCGGTGCTCGAAGGCGGCAAGCGGGTGCGCCCGCTTCTGACTTTCGCCGCGGGCGAGGT
Organism: Burkholderiales bacterium; assembly: GCA_041568535.1. Taxonomy (GTDB): domain Bacteria; phylum Pseudomonadota; class Gammaproteobacteria; order Burkholderiales; family SG8-39; genus JAABQT01. The sequence continues at coordinate 4,203 of JBFFZT010000213.1, forward strand.
CTCCGGGGCCAGGCCCGAGCGGCTCGAGGTGGCGGCCGCGGCGGTCGAGCTGATCCATGCTTATTCGCTGGTGCACGACGACCTGCCGTGCATGGACGACGACGTGCTCCGCCGCGGCAAGCCCACGGTGCACGTGGAGTTCGACGAGGCCACCGCGCTCCTGGTGGGCGACGCGCTGCAGTCGCTCGCCTACCAGCTGCTCGCCGAGAACGTGCTTGCCGACGAGCC
>JBFFZT010000214.1:0-4420 GCA_041568535.1 Burkholderiales bacterium
AGCAGGAACGGCCCGGCCCACAGCGCGATCGTGGTGAACTTGAGCGGCGGCCGGTACAGCACGAAGTCGCCGTAGCGCGCCACCATGAAGTCGATCACGTCCTGCTCGCTCGCGCCCTGTTGCAGCTGCTCGCGGATCTGGTTGCGCAGGTCCACGGCGAGTGGCGCGTTGGAGTCGGCGATGGTCTGGTTCTGGCACACGAGGCAGCGCAGCTCGTGCGCGAGGCCGGTGACGCGCTTCTCGAGCGCCGGGTCGGCCTGCGCCGCCGCGAGTCCCGCAACCAGTGCCAGCGCCAGCAGGCTAGCCCTCACGCGCGAGCTCCTTGAGCAGCGGCTGCACCTTCTTGCGCGACGCTTCGGGCGTGAGCGGGCCGATGTGCTTGTAGCGGATGACGCCCCTGCGGTCGATGACGTAGGTCTCGGGCACGCCGTACACGCCGTAGTCGATGCCGATGCGGCCGTTCGCGTCGAAGATGGAGAACTCGTAGGGATCGCCGTTGCGCTTCAGCCACGGCAGGGCGTCGTTGCGCGCGTCCTTGTAGTTCAGGCCGACCACCGGCGCGAGCCCGGATTGCGCGAGCGACGTGATCACCGGGTGCTCGACGAGGCACGGCGGGCACCATGAGGCCCACACGTTGAGCACCCACACCTTGCCGAGCATCTCCTTCTGCGAGAACGTCTTGTCGGGGGCATGCAGGAGCGGCAGCTCGAACGCGGGGGCCGGCTTGCCGATGAGCGGCGAGGGCACCTCGCGCGGGTTGAGCGTGAGGCCCACGCCGAGGAGCAGCACCAGGGCGGCGAACGCCGCCACCACCCAGCCGAGCTTCACGCCACGGCCTCCGCGGCTTCGCGGCGCCGCGCGCCTATCGCCACGCGGTAGCGGCGGTCGCTCGCCGCAAGCAGGCCGCCCAGCGCCATGAGGAAGCACCCGCCCCAGATCCAGTCGATGAACGGCTTCACCTGCGCCTTCACCAGCCAGGCGCCGCCCTCGAGCGGGTCGCCGAGCGACACGTACAGGTCGCGCGTGAGGCCCACGTCGATCGCGGCCTCCGTCATGGTCTGCTCCTGCACCGTGTAGACGCGACGCTCGGGGAACAGCACCGCCACGGGCTTGCCTTCGCGCGTGACCGTCACCCGCGCCTGCGCCGAGCGGTAATTCGGCCCGTTCACCGGCCGCACCGATTCGAAGCGAAACACGTAATCGCGCAGCGTGATCGTGTCCCCGGGGCGCATGTTCGCGTCCTGCTCGGCCTCGTAGCCTTTCACCAGCGCGACGCCGACCACGAACACCGCGACGCCGATGTGCGCGAGCACCATGCCGTAGTGCGAGCGCGTCTGCCGCAGCCGCCCGCGCAGGCTGAGCAGCGCCGTGACCACGATCCAGATCGCGAGCGCAAGGCTGAAGCCCACCAGCGCGTGCCACTGGCCGAAGGCGAACGGGAGCAGCAACCCGGCGGCGAGGCTCACGCCGAGCGCCCAGCGCAGCAGCACGACGAGCTCGGGCAGGCTCGCGCGCTTCCAGCGCGCAAGCGGCCCCACGCCCATCAGGAACAGCGCCGGCGCCATCAGCGGCGCAAACACGGCGTCGAAGTACGGCGGCCCGACCGAGATCTTGCCGCCGCCAAACGCGTCGAGCGCGAGCGGATAGAGCGTGCCGAGCATCACCGCGCCGGCGGCCGCGGCGAGCAGCACGTTGTTGGCGAGCAGCAGCGATTCGTGCGACAGCGGCGCGAACTCGCCGCCCAGGCCGATGCGCGCCGTGCGCCAGGCAAAGAGCGCGAGCGCGCCGCCGATCATCAAGGCGAACAGGCCGAGGATGAACACGCCGCGCGCCGGATCCACGGCGAAGGCGTGCACCGAGGTGAGCACGCCCGAGCGCACGAGGAACGTGCCAAGGAGCGACAGGCCGAAGGCGACGATGGCGAGGAGCACGGTCCAGCTGCGGAACGCGCCGCGCTTCTCGGTCACCGCCAGCGAGTGGATGAGCGCGGTGCCGATCAGCCAGGGCATGAAGGAGGCGTTCTCCACCGGGTCCCAGAACCACCAGCCGCCCCAGCCGAGCTCGTAGTAGGCCCAGCCGCTGCCGAGCGCGATGCCGAGCGTGAGGAACGCCCAGGCCACCGTGGTCCAGGGCCGCGACCAGCGCGCCCAGGCGGCATCGAGCCTGCCCGAGAGCAGCGCCGCGACCGCGAACGCGTAGGCGACGGAAAAGCCCACGTAGCCCATGTAGAGCATCGGCGGGTGGATCACCATGCCCGGGTCCTGCAGCAGCGGGTTCAGGTCGCGGCCGTCGGCCGGCGCCGGGAACAGGCGCTCGAACGGGTTCGAGGTGAACAGCATGAAGGCGAGAAAGCCCGCGCTCAAGAGGCCGAGCACGCCCAGCACGCGCGCGGTCATCTCCTCGGGCAGGTGCGCGCTGAACAGCGTCACCGCGAACATCCACAGCCCGAGCATCGAGCACCAGAGCAGGAACGAGCCCTCGTGCCCGCCCCAGGCGCCCGAGATGCGGTAGTGCAGCGGCAGCGCGCTGTTGGAGTGCGAGGCCACGTACTGCACCGAGAAATCGTTGACCGCGAAGGAGTACACCAGGCAGCCGAAGGCGAAGGCGATGAGCAGCGCCTGCGCCTGCGCCGCGGGGCGCGCCACGCCCATCCAGGCGGTGTCGCCGCGCGCGGCGCCGGCGAGCGGCAGCGTGCCCTGGACGAGCGCCACCACCAGCGCGAGCGACAGCGCGAGCTGCCCGAGCTCGGGGATCATTTGAGGGTCTTCGCCGTGCGCTCGGCGGTCTCGTGCGCGCGCTTCACGGCTTCGGCCGCTTCCGGCGGCATGTAGTTCTCGTCGTGCTTGGCGAGCACCTCGCGCGCGCGGAACACGCCGTCGGCGCCGAGCGCGCCCTGCGCCACCACGCCCTTGCCCTCGCGAAACAGATCCGGCAGCGCGCCGCTGTACACGACGGGGATGCTCTTGGCAGTGTCGGTGACCAGGAAGCGCACCTCGACGCCCGAGCGCTTCACGCTGCCCGTCTCCACCATGCCGCCGATGCGGAAGGTCTTGCCCTGCGGCGCCTCGTTGGCCGCGACCTGCGAGGGCGTGAAGAAGAAGACCAGGTTCTTCTCGAACGCCGAGAGCACCAGCGCCAGCGCGATGCCGAGCGCGGCGACCCCGAGCGCGATGGCGGCAAGCCGCTTATGCCTTGGCTTCACGCGCGCGCCTCCTCAGGAAAACGATCTCGAGCGCCAGGCCGACGACGGTGACCGCGTAGGATCCCCACACGTAGAAGCCGTACCCGCCCATTGCCCAGAATTCGCTCCAGCCACCCCAGTTCATTCCCGCTCCTTGATGATGCAGCGCACGCGCACCAGCGACGCGGCGATGCTGTACAGCCAGAAGGCGAGCGCCATCAGCAGCATGCCCGTGAGCATGGTGCTCGCCATGCTCGGCGCCCGCGTCAGGCTGACCGAGGCGCCCTGGTGCAGCGTGTTCCACCATTGCACCGAGTAATAGATGATGGGGATGTTGACCACGCCGACGATCGCCAGCACCGCGCCCGCGCGGTCGGCGCGGCGCGGGTCGTCGATCGCCGCCTGCAGCGCCATGAATCCTAGATAGAGAAACAGCAGGATAAGTTCCGAGGTGAGGCGCGCATCCCACACCCAGTAGGTGCCCCAGGTAGGCCGACCCCACAGCGCCCCGGTCCACAGGGCCAGGAAGGTGAACAGCGCGCCCGTGGGCGCGATGGCGCTCGCCATCATCGAGGAAAGGCGCGTATTGAAGGCAAGGCCGATCGCCGCCCAGAACGCCATCACCACGTACAGGAACATCGACATCCAGGCCGCCGGCACGTGGATGAAGATGATGCGGTAGGCCTCGCCCTGCTGCGCGTCGGTGGGCGCGACGAAAAAGCCCACGTACAGGCCCGCTATGGCGAGCAGCGCCGCGCCCACGGCGCTCCAGCGCGCGATCGTCCCGGCGAGCGGGAAGAACGTCTGCGGCGACGCGTACCAGAACCACCTGACAGCCGTACTCATTCCGTTGAAATCCTCAAGGCCGCGGCGATCGCCCAGGGCGCGAACGCCGCAGCGAGCACCAGCAGCGCCGCGATCAGCTGCAGCTGTCCCGTCGGCGAAAGCCCCGCGGCCGCCATGTCCACGCTACCCGCGCCCATGATCAGCACCGGCACGTACAGCGGCAGCACCAGGAGCGCCAGCAGCACGCCGCCGCCGCGCAGGCCCAGCGTCAGCGCCGCGCCAATGGCGCCGATCAGGCTGAGCACCGGCGTGCCAAGCAGCAATGATAAGGCAAGCGTGCCGTAGAGCTGCACCGGCAGGTCGTACTGGAGCGCGATCACCGGGGCGATCGCCACCAGCGGCAGCCCGGCGATCAGCCAGTGCGCGAGCACCTTGGCCGCGACCACCACGCCG
>JBFFZT010000215.1:0-4419 GCA_041568535.1 Burkholderiales bacterium
CCTGGAGCACGTGACGGGCGCGCTGGCGCGCGTCATCGGCGGCGAGCCCGCAATCCTGGTCGGCCACAGCATGGGGGGCTTCGTCGCGCAGGAAGCCTATGCGCGCTTTCCTGAACGCGTGCGCGCCCTCGTACTGTGCTTCACAAGTGCCGCCTTCGGTGGCAGCGGCAGCGATTTCGCGCGACAGTTCATCGCCGCGCGCATCGCGCCGCTCGACGAGGGCCGGACCATGGCCGAGATCGCGGCGCGCGTCATGCCGGCGCTGCGCGGCAGTCGCTCCGATCCGGCGGGACGGGCGCTTGCCGAGCGCATCATGTCCGCCGTGCCCCCGGACACCTACCGCCAGGCGGTGCGCCTGCTCACCACGTTCGACCGGCGTGCGCAGCTCCCGGGCATCCGCGTGCCGACGCTGCTGGTCGCCGGCAGCGACGACCGCGTGGCGCCGGCTGCGGTGATGGAGCGCATGGCGCAGAAGATCCCGGGGGCCGAGTACGTGCTGCTGGAGGGCTGCGGCCACCTCGGACCGATGGATCAGCCCGAGCCGTTCAACCAGGCGCTCGCCGATTTTCTCGAGCGCCGCAAGCTTTGAGGATGCCGATGGATACCCGACTGCCGCAAACCGATCCGCGCTATGCCGTCGCCGGATCGAACTATCCGTTGAACGGCAAGCAGAAAGCCCTGCTCGCGCTTGCCGAGGAGCTCGGGCCGCGCTTCGCCCAGCGCGCGGAGCGTTTCGACCGCGAGGCGAGCTTCCCTTTCGAGAACTACGCCGAGCTGCGCGACGCCGGCCTGCTGGGCTTGTGCGTGCCGGAGAAATTCGGCGGCAAGGGCGCGGATCTGCGCACCTATTCTCTGGTGTCGGCGACGCTGGGCAAGTATTGCGGCGCCACCGCCCTCACCTTCAACATGCACGCCTGCTCGACGCTCTGGCCGGGCGTGCTCGCTGACGACCTGGAGATGACCAAGGAGCAGCGCGCCGAGCACGAGCGTTATCGGGCCGTGCACTTCGAGCGCGTCGTGGGCAAGGGCGCGGTCTACGCGCAGCCGTTCTCCGAGGGCAGCGCGGCGGCGGCCGGCAAGGCGCCCTTCGGCACCACCGCGGCCAAGGTGGACGGCGGCTGGCTGATCAATGGCAAGAAGATCTTTGCCTCGCTTTCCGGAGCTGCGGACTATTACGGCGTGCTGTGCACGGAAAACAAGCCCGAGCTGTCGATGCGCGACACGCTCTACCTGGCGGTGCCGGGGGATGCGCCCGGGTTCTCGATCGTCGGCGACTGGGATCCGCTCGGCATGCGCGGCACGGTCTCGCGCACCCTGGTATTCAAGGACGTCTTCGTTCCCGACGATGGCGCGATGATGCCCCGCGGCATCTACTTTCAGGCGGCGAGCCGCTGGCCGCACATGTTCACCACCCTGTCGCCGACCTACATGGGCATCGCCATCGCGGCCTACGAGTTCACCGTGCGCTACCTGCGCGGCGAAGTGCCCGGAATGCCGCCCGTGAAGCGCCGCATGTACCCCACCAAGCAGATTGCGGTGGCGGAGATGTGGGTCAGGCTGGAGCAGACGCGCGCGCTGTTTCTGCGCATGCTGGAGGATGCGCGCGTCGACCCGCCGAAAGACGCGCGCCTGCGCGCCTATGCCGCGCAGTACACGATCATGGAGAACGCCAACGACATCTGCCGCCTGGCGATTCGCACCTGCGGCGGGCAGTCGATGCTGAAGTCGCTGCCGCTGGAGCGCCTGTACCGCGATTCGCGCTGCGGCGCGCTCATGCTGCCCTGGACGGCCGAGCTCTGCCTGGACCGCATCGGGCGCGAAGCGCTCTACGAGCCCGGGGAAGACGACTGACTTGAATCTTTCGCGCATCCTGGAGCGCTGGGCCGCGTATTGTCCGTCCCGGGTCGCGCTGCACTTCGAGGGCGTGGACCTGACTTACGGCGAGCTCTGGAGCCGTGTGGAGCGCGCGTCGAACGCGCTGCATGCCGGCAAGGGCGAGCGCATTGCGTGGCTGGGATACAACCATCCCGACATGCTCGTGCTGCTGTTCGCTGCGGCGCGTCGCGGCGCGCTGCTGGTGCCGCTCAACTGGCGCCTGACGGCGGCCGAGCACCGGAGCATCCTGCGGGATTGCGCGCCGCGCTGGCTGTTCACGGATGCCGAGCATGCGCCCGCCGCGCGCGAGCTGGGCGTTCCGCTCGGTAGCCTCGAGTCTCAGCCGGGCGCCGAGCCCGCCGGCAATGACAACGACGAGCTTCTCATCGTTTACTCCTCGGGTACTACCGGCACCCCCAAGGGCGCGGTGCTGACGCAGGCGGCGCTGCTCTGGAACGGCTACAACGCGATCCACGCCCATGACATGCGCCAGTCCGACCACATCCTGAGCGCGCTGCCGATGTTCCATGTCGGCGGGCTGAACAACCAGACCGTCCCTGCCCTGCTCGCCGGCGCCACCGTGACGCTGCACAAGCGCTTCGATCCCGGCGCGTGGCTTGCCGACGTGCAGGCGCGCAAGCCCACGCTGTCGCTGCTGGTGCCGGCAACGATGCAGGCGGTCATCGCGCATCCCTCCTGGGCAGGCTGCGACCTGAGCTCGTTGCGGCTGCTCAATACCGGATCGATGGTGGTGCCGGAGTCCCTGATCCGCGCGTTTCACGCGCGCGGGGTCGCCGTCGGCCAGATCTACGGTGCGACCGAGACCGCGCCCATTGCCATCGTGCTGATGCGCGAAGACGCGATGCGCAAAGTCGGCAGCGCGGGCAAGCCCGCCTTGCATTGCGAGGTCAAGCTCGAGGCTGGCGAGGTCTGCGTGCGCGGGCCGAACGTCATGCGGCGCTACTGGAACGATGCCGCGGCCACGGCGCAGGTGCTGGACGCCGACGGCTGGTTCCGGACCGGCGACCTGGCCCGCATCGACGAAGACGGCTACTACTGGATCATCGGACGCTCGAAGGACGTGATCATCTCCGGCGGCGAGAACATCTACCCGGCCGAGCTCGAGAACGTGATGGCCGAGTGCCCCGCGATCGCCGAATCCGCGGTGGTCGGGGTGGCCGACGCACGCTGGGGCGAGGCGGCTTGCGCGGTCGTCGTGCGGCGGCCCGGCGCGGGCATCGACGAGGCTGCAGTCCTCGCCTTGTTCAAGGACCGGGTGGCGCGCTACAAGCATCCGCGCCGCGTGGTGTTCGCGGATTCGCTGCCGAAGAACGCCCTCGGCAAGGTCCAGAAGCACGAGCTGAAGAAACTGCTCTAGCGCGCTCAGCGCACGCGCAGCTCGACCGTCCCGAGCGCGCCTGCGTCAAAGCGCACGCGGTCGCCGGCTTGCGGAAACTTGGACGTGACCAGGCTGCCCGTGATCACGATGTCGCCCTGGCGCAACCCCTGACCGCGTCCCGCGAGGTGATTCGCCACCCAGGTCAGCGCGGCCAGCGGGTGCCCCATGCTGTCGGCGCCCAGCCCTTCGCCGACCACGGCGTCGTTGATGAACGCCGTGCCACGCAGCGCAGCGAGGTCCAGAGCGCGCCAATCGGAGATCGGCTCGCCGAGAACCGCGCCGTCGTTCCAGGCGTTGTCGGCGGCCAGCTCCAGGCCGCGCGCCGATAGCGTCGAATAATCCGCGCCGCGGTCGTCGGCCAGCTCGAACGCCGGCATGACCGCGCCCACCGCCGCCGCGGCTTGCGCCATCGTGAAAGGCGCGCCCTCGGGCCCCAGATCGCGGGCCATCTGCATGGCGATCTCGAACTCCACGATCAGGCGCCCGTACTGCGCAGCGCGCACGGTGCCGGGCCCCCGCACCACCTGGCGCGTGTGCAGCCGTCCGGCGATCGGAGTCTCCAGGCCTACCATGGCCCGCATGCGCGGCGTGGTCAGCGCAATCTTGTGTCCGGCGACGCGGCCGCAGTAGTGTGCTTTGATCTGCACGAAGGCGTCCTGGACGGCGTACGCCTCCCCGACGTCGCGGGGCGACAGGGCGCGCGGGATAGGGCGGGACGGCAGCCGCTCCATGTGCTGCTGCGCGAGCCATTGTGCGGCCCGGTGCACGCGGCGGGCGTCGACGGCGGGCATGATTTCGATTGTAGCGGTTGCCCTAGATGCCGGCTTTGCCGACAATACGGCCGAAGAAGGACCGCCATGCCCCTCACCCATCATCTCTTCGACAACGCGCTGGTATTGGCGCCGACCGGACGCCTCGACCACGACAACTGCGAGGCCTTCCGCGAAGAGCTTGCGCCCCACCTGGAGCGCTCCGCCAAGGAGCGGATGTCGATCGTCCTCGACCTCTCCGGGCTGGAGTACGTGTCGAGCGCGGGCCTGCGCTGCTTCATGCTCGCGGCCAAGCAGGCCAAGGCGCAGAACAGCCGCATCGTGATCGCCGCCATGCAGCCGGTGGTGGCCGAGATCTTTCAGATCGCGCGCTTC